>CAYLJT010000138.1:0-13196 GCA_964383995.1 uncultured Polyangiaceae bacterium | reverse complement strand
GGCTCAACCTGGGTGGGTGGGCTCAACCTGGGTGGGTGGGCTCAACCTGGGTGGGTGGGCTCAACCTGGGTGGGTGGGCTCAACCTGGGTGGGCTCTCCACGCCTTCCCCAGCAGCGGCTCCCGCTGATACATCTCGACCGTGAGCGCGCGCTGGCCCATCGATGTCGTGCCGATTGGTCCGACCACTTCCGGCGCCGTTGCGTGGCGCGAACGGGGTCAGGTTCACGTGACCGTGATCGCGAAGGCGACGTTTCAGCTCGTTCCGGGCCGTCCTATGACGCCCACCGAGCCCGTCGCCCTCGCACGCGCCGATCACCATTTCGATCGCAGCCCGCTCAAGAGCGTCGAGACCGCTAGCGATGTGGTGCCTTACCGACCCGCCTGCGATGTCACGCTCGTCGGGCACGCCTATGCACCGCAAGGGCGCCCCGTACCTGCGGCCTCGGTTCATATCGGCGTTTTCCGCGGTCGCGAGCCGCTGCTTGACAAGACCCTGCACGTCTTCGGCGATCGCCTCGTTCAGGGCGGCGCACCGAGCGCGCCGCAGCCCTTCCAACGCATGCCGCTCACCTACGAGCGTGCCGCTGCGTCGGCCGAAAATCCCGTGGGCATCGGCGTGGGCTCGGGCAAGCTTCCCAACCTGGTCGATCCACGTGGGGCGGCAATTTTGGCCGGATTTGGCCCGATTTCTCGCTATTGGCGGCAGCGTAAGGGGCTCGTCAAGGACGAGCGCGTGCGCTTCGATCAGGACCTCGTCGAGCTTGGCGACGCCTTCCCTTGGGAGTTTTTCCAGGCCGCACCCCCCGATCAGTGCATCGACTTCTTGCGCGGCGACGAGTGGCTCGTGCTCGACGGCATGCACCCGGCGCTGCCCAGGTTGCAGAGCCAGCTCCCGGGCGCGCGCGCTTCGGCGCTGATCGCGACGTACGGCGGGGAGCCTTCGGTGCGCGGTCTCGCGCTTGTCGCGGACACGTTGGCCATCGACGCCGACCGCGGTGTGGCTTCCGTGGTGTGGCGCGCGCGATTTCCGATTCAGAGCGCCGAGGCCCTGCCGCATTTGCGGGCCGCGGTGGCCGTGGAGCTCGCGAACCGGCCTATCGTTTGGCCCGATTTGCTCGCGATGCCCGCCCCGATGGCGGCCATGGCGGGGGCCCCGAAGAGACCCGCCGCACCTCAACCTGGGTCGGGCGCCACGGCCTATCTCGATCCGAACGATGCCGAGCTCGAACTGCCCGCGACGCCCTTCGAGGCTCCGCCGCGGACCCACCCGTCGCCCCGCCGGGAGGTCCAGTCCCTCGGTCAAACGGCCTACGTCGACCCCTCCCAGGTTGCCCACGAGCCCGTCGCTCCGTTCCCCTTGGCGGCTGCCGGCGACCCGAACGCTCCGCTCCGCTCGGGCGTCATTCCGTGGCAAGAGACCTCCGTCGAAACCCAACCTGGGACCGTCGCCCAACCCCTGAAAAACCTGGGCGAAACGGCCTATGGCGAGGTCCCCCCGACGCAGTCGGTCCCCCATCCGTTTGGCGTCCCTGCGACGCAGTCGGTTCCGCAGCCCTACGTTGCCCACGAGCAACACGATGCCGCGCCGCTTTCGTGGCGCGACGCGCCTCCGCCCTCGATGCCCTTTGCGCCCGCGCCGCCCCCGCTGGCAGAGGCGCCCGAAGCCGCGCGATTTTTTCATGCCTTACCGCGCGGAGCGGGCCGCTTCGAGCCGGCAGCGGGGGAGGAACCGCCCAAGCCTCCACGACGCAGCTCGCCCAACCTTCCCATCGTCAACCCCACCCAACTGACCGCTGCGACGCTGCCTTGGCAGGTAAAGCCGCCGCAAGATTCGCTGACCGTGCTGGTCAAGGGCACCTTCGACATCGTGCCCCACGGGCCTGCACGCCTGCGCGAAGAGGGCGATCCGCCGCTCGGCGATATGCACTGGGACGACGACGAGACCCGCAGCACGGCTTACGGCTCGGACTACGCGATTTTCAAACCCAAGGTCGATGTCACCGCGGTGGGCTCGGCCCATGCGCCCGGCGGGAGCGCACCTGCCGCACAGGTCGAAATGCGCTTCGCCTCGATCCAGCGCAAGATCGCGGTGTTCGGCGATCGGGCTTGGAAGAAGGCCCTGGTGCGCACGGCGATGAGCGAGCCCCAGCGTTTCACCAGCATGCCGCTCGTCTACGAGCGTGCCTTCGGGGGTCCCAAACATCCCACGAATCCATGCGGCGTCGGGCACAAGGACACAGGCGATGCGCTGCCGAATCTGGAGGATCCGAGCCGCCCCATCGGCTCACCGAACGACACACCCGCGCCCATTTGTTTCGCGCCGATCCCTATCGGCTGGCCCGAACGAGCAGGCAAGATGGGCACCTACGGTGGCCGCTGGCTGAAGACGCGATGGCCGTATTTCCCCGAGGATTTCGACTGGCACTACTTCCAGAACGCGCCGCCTTCCCAGCAGCTCGAGAGCGTGCGCGGCGATGAAGCCTTCGTGTTCGTCGGCATGCACGCCGAGCATCCGCGCCTCGAAGGCACGTTGCCCGGGCTGCGGGTGCGCGCGTTTGTCGATCGAACCCCCGAGAGCGGTGGGCTCTTCGAGGAAGTCTCGCTGAAGCTCGACACCGTGGCCTTCGACATCGATGCCATGAAGCTCTCGCTCGTGTGGCGCGGGTTGGTCCCCGTGAGCGATGAGGATGCACCGGAAATCAACGCGATTTTCGTGATGCACGAGGGCCTCGCGGAGGCGCCGATCACGCTCGACGAAGCGAGGTTGCGCTACGTGGTCGCGGCTCTGCCCCTCGCGCTCGTCGAAGAGGAGCCCGACGCGGAAGCCGAGATCGCGAACGACGTCGCACCGACCCAGCGCGGCGAGGACGACGAAGGTGGGAAGGTCGAAGCCGAGGCGGAGGCGCGGGAAGCCGCGTTGCTGGACAACCTGCGTGCCGCGGGCGTCGATGTGGACGCGCCTCCGCCCGATCCGCCGCCCCCGCCGAGCCCGGCGGCGATGGCGGCCACGTTGCGCGAAGCCGGTGCCAGCGAGGAAGACGTCGCCGATTTCATGGAGGCCATGGAACCTCCACCGCCCGACGTTTCGATCGAAGGCGATGCGCTGCCGAGCCCGGCCGATCTGCGCTCTGCCGTGCTCCGCCGGCTCGAATTGGGCGAAGCGTTCGATCAGCTCGATCTCGATGGGGCCGATCTTTCCGACATCGATTTCTCCCGTTGCTCGCTGAAGCGAGTCTTCCTAAAGGACGCCAAGCTGGAGCGCTGCGCGTTTGCGGGGGCCGATCTCGAGGGGGCGCTGCTCGCGGGGGCCGAGCTCACCGAAGCGCGCTTCGACGGTGCCAACCTCGCGCAGGCCGATCTCACCGGCGCGCGGCTCGAACGCGCGAGCCTGGTCGGCGCGCGCCTCAATGGGACCGACTTCTCCAAGGTGCACGCGGTTGGCGCGAGCTTCGAGACCTGCGAAGGCGTGGCGCCGCTGTTTGCGGACGCGGATCTCACCGCCACGCGCTTCGATGGCACGAAGCTCGTGGACGCCGATTTCACGCGTGCGCGCGTCGATCGCGCGAGCTTTCGTGGAGCGAGCCTAGCGAGCGTGCGCCTCTACGATTTGCAAGGCACGGAGGTCGTGCTCGACGAAATCAAGGCTCCCGGTGCCCGAGCGGAGGGGGCAAAACTTGTGCGCTCGACGGCGAAATCGGCCGATCTGACCGGGGCCGTGTTCGAGGGCGCCGATGTCTCGGACACGACCTTCTATGCGGCCTTGCTGTCGGGCGCGAGCTTCGAGCGCGCCCAGGCGGCCGGCGCGGTGTTTGTTGCGGCGGACCTGCGCGAAGCGCGCATGCGTCGCGCCAAGCTCGGCGGTGCACAGTTGCTCAAGGCCAACTTGATGAGCGCCCTGCTGGAGCGCGCCGACCTGACGAACGCCGACCTCAGGGGAGCGAACCTCCACGCCTGCGAGGTGTGGCGCGCCAAGCTCGATGGCGCGAAGCTCGACCTCGCGATCGTGACGCAATCGAAGCTATCGAAGGGACCCTGGACCCCGTGATCGAGACGCGAGAAGCCTTCGAAGAGCGCCTGAGAAGCGGCCTTGGCTTCGACGGCCAGGTCATTCAAGGCGTGGACCTTTCGGGGCTCGTCGTCGAGGGCGTGAGCTTCGCGGGCGCGCGCTTTCACAACGTCCGCGCGCAAGGCGCGACCTTCAGCGGTTGCATCTTCGATCAGGCGATCCTTCGGCTCGTCGATCTGCGCGGCGCCGATCTGCGCGGCTCATCGCTGACGCGGCTCGATGCCACGAGCCCCGAGGGCATGCCGGGGATCGACCTCACGGGGGCCAAGCTCGACGACGCGATCCTGATGCAAGCCGGGCTCGGCGGAGCCGTGTTGGAGGACGCGAGCCTTACCGGTTGCAACGCGATGAAGGCCGATTTTTCAAGGGTGCGCGCGGCCGGCGCCACGTTCTCCGGAGCCCTTCTTTTGGAGGCGAAGCTCGACGACGCCGATCTGCGCGAGGCGGTCTTCGACGAGGCCATCGCTGAGGGCGCGAGCTTCTCTCGCGCGAACCTCAGCGACGCCAGTTTGCACGAGCTCGACTTCAGCAACGCGAAGGTGGACGGTGTCGTGCTCGCGGGTGCCTCGATGACGCGCGCCACCCTCGTGGGCTTCGATTTCCGCGGCATGGACATGCCGCGCGATCTGAGCGGCGCGGATCTCACGGGCGCGCGCATGGTGGGGGTGAGCCTGCGCGCCGCGCTGCTCCACGAGGCACGCCTCGCGGGAGCCGATCTCACGGGGGCCGTGTTGACAGGCGCCGAGGCGGTTGGGGCCGATTTCACAGGCGCGACGCTGTGCGATGCCGATCTCGAAGAAGCGAAGCTCGAGCGCGCCGTCTTCGACCACGCCAACCTCGACGGCGCCAAGCTCGTTCACGCGGACCTCACCCGCGCGAGCTTCGCCGAAGCGTCGTTGTCGCGCGCAAGGCTCGACGGCGCGAGGCTCACCGCCTCAACCTGGGAGGGCGCGCGGCTCGAAGGCGCATCCATGAACAACGTCGCGACCCGCGGACTGTCGCTTGCGGGTGCGATCTACCCGAACGCGCAGTTCGCGGGCGCCGATCTCCGCGACGCCGTCTTCGAAGGCGCGACGCTCACGGGCGCGACATTTTCGGGCGCTAACCTCACGAACGCGAACTTCGAAGGCGCGCTCCTCCAGGGCGCGAGCTTCGAGCGCGCGCTGTTTGGCGCCGCGAGCTTCTCCCAAGCCGATCTCACGGGGGCTTCGCTTTCGGGCTGCGATCTGACCCAGGCGCTGCTCGACGATGAGCGCCTCGCCGACGCCGATTTGCGCGGCGCGTCCATCTTCAAGGCTTACCTCCCCAAGCTCGATTTGCGCGGCATCAAGCTGCAAAACACCTCCCTCGTGAAGACCATCTTCGATGACGCCGTGGCGACCGGCGTGGACTTTCGTACGGTCGATCTCAGCGACTGCACCTTCGCGCGAGCGAACCTCGACGATGCCATCTTGTCCGAGGTGCGCGCCAACGGCGCGAGCTTCGCGGGGGCCAGCCTGAAGCGCGCGAAAATGCAGAAAATCGCGGCAAAAGCCGCGGATTTCAAGGAGGCGACGCTCGACGGCGCGGATCTCGTGGAGGCGCGGATCGAGGACGCATCGTTCGCCAACGCGTCGCTCAAAAAGGCCTACCTCGAGCGCGTCCAGCGCCAGCGCGCGCGGTTCAAGGGAGCCGATTGTCGGGGCGCGATTTTCAAGGCCGCGAAGCTCAAATACTCAAGCTTTGCCCATGCCCAGCTCGACCTCGCCGACCTTCGCGACTGCGACCTGGAACAGGCGAACTTTCACCGCGCCTCCCGCGACCGCACCAACTTCGGTGGCGCGAACATGCGCCACGTGAGCGACACCGACCCAGAGCTGACGAAGGCCGAGGATTTCCAGGCGAAACCCTGAGCTTTGTGCTTGAATCGGCGAAGCATGCCAAGGACCGCCAAACGACTCTCGATCGCTGCGGTTCAGCTACCCGACGGGACGGCGGCGACGCGGGTCGGCGACGCGTTGGAGGTCACCGCGCCCGATGGCATGCTGCTCGTGCGCTACGAGAACGGCGTTTTGCAAATCGCGCCGCCCAAGGGCGATTTGGAGCTCTTGGCGCCCCACGGGCGGGTCGTCATCAAGTCCGCCCTGGACGTGGTGGTCGAGGCCGCCCGCGACGTGTCGCACAAGGCCGGCCGTCGACTCGAGCTCGATGCCCACGAGGCCAAGCTCCGCGCCGACAAGTTGGAGGTCAAGAGCAAGTCCGCCGAGCTCGTCAGCGGCACGGCCAGCGTGCTCGCTCGCTCCATCGTCACGAGCGCCGAGTCGATCGCGACGAAATGCGTCCACCTGGAGACCGAGGCGACCAAGGTCGTCGAGCGCGCCAAGGACGTCTACCGCGACGTTTCGGGCCTCGCCCAGCAGCGCCTCGGGCGCGCACGCACCCTTGTCCGAGACGTGTTCGCCCTGGAGAGCCGGCGCACCACCCTGCGCTCCAAGGAAGACACCGCCATCGACGGCGACAAGATCTTGATAGGTTGAGGAAAGGGGAAGACCGCGATGCCTGGACCTCCCGCTGCAACGAAAGAGGGGGGCACCGCGCTCGGCACCCCCGACGTCTGCCATATCCCTGCGCCCCCTCCACCTGCCGGACCTGGGGGCATCCCGACCCCCTTCCCGAACACCGGGATGCTCAACACGGCGGATAAATGTACCGAGAAGGTGCAGATCTCGAACAAGGGAGCGTGCGTGGAGGACTCCGAGATCCCGTCCTCGCACGGCGATGAAGCGGGCGTCTCCAACCTTCCCACCCCCAAGGGCGTGATGAGCCAGACCAACATGGGGAAGATCGTGTTCAAGACCCACTCCAGCAAGGTGAAGCTCGAGGGGAAGGCGGCGGTCACCTTGACCGCGGTGACGCAGCACAACGGCAACGGCAACATGAACGATCCGGTCGGCACGCACACCGTGCCTTCTCAGACCAAGGTGTTGATTGGCCTCTAGCCTCAGTTTTAGGAGCAGACCATGGCGAAGAACGACATGCACCCCGCGGGTCTAGCCTTCAAGTCGGGCGCGATGCCGAGCGACGATGTGCGCCTGCGGGGCGTGGTCGGCAAGGAGCGCCTGTCCCAGCTCTTCGAATTTCAGCTCATCCTGCAGCGCGCGGAGCCCTACACCGACGACGAGATCGACGACCTCCTGAAGGCACCCTGCGCCATCGCCCTGGCCAACAAACGCGGCGCGATCATCCACGGGATCTTGCGGTCCATCGAGATGCGCGAGGCGACCCGCGAGAACGTCATTGGCTACCTGGCAACCATGGTGCCGAACGTCTGGCTCACCACGCTCTCGCGCAACAACCGCCTGTTCCAGAATCAGTCGGTACCCGACATGGTCAAGGCGATCTTGACGCAATACGGCCTGAAGAGTGGCAACGACTTCGACGTTCATCCCTGGAGCGGGAGCACGCCGCGGGAGTACGTCGTGCAGTACGAAGAGAGTGACTGGGACTTCATCCAGCGCTGGTTGGAGCACGAAGGCTACTTCTATTGGTTCGAACACGGCGACAGCGGCGAGAAGCTCGTCATCGCGCACCAGAACTCGACCTGCCCACCGATCGCCGGTAACGCCACCATGCCCTACCGCGAGCGGAACAACTTGCAAGGCGCCGAGTCGGTGATGGACTGGCGCGTCACGCAGCAGCGTATTCCGGCCCGCGTTGCCCTCTTCGATTACAACTACCGTCGTCCGACCAAACGCGTGATCTCCCAATCGGAGGTCGACACCAAGCGCGGGTTTGGCACGATTTTCTACTATGGCGATCACATCAAGGACAAAGGGGAGGGGGACCTCCTCGCCAAGGTGCGCGCCGAGAGGCTTTTGTCGGAGCGTTGGACCATGCGCGCGCGCAGCGATTCGCCGCGGTTTCGCGTGGGTCACACCTTCGAGCTCGAAAATCATCCCATCGCCGAGCAGGACGCGGAGTACCTGATCACCGCCATCGAGCACCGGGTCGGTTACGACGTGGAGGTCGACGAGTACCAGCCTTACCGCGCCTTGTTCGAAGCCATCCCCAACAAGATCCAGTTCCGACCCGACCGGGTCACCCCCTGGCCGTCCATTCATGGCGTCATCCACGCGCACATCGACGCCGACAGCTCGGGGGATTACGCGCAGATCGACGACCAGGGGCGCTATCGCGTGCATCTACCCTTCGACGGCGCGGGCCCGAAGGGAGGTGGGTCGTCCCGGTGGATCCGCATGGCGCAGCACTATTCGGGGCCCGGTTATGGCTCCCATTTCCCGCTGCACAAAGGCGCGGAGGTGCTCGTCGCGCACGTGGACGGCGATCCGGACCGCCCGATCATCGTGGCCAGCGTCCCGAACCCCCACACGCAAACGCCTTCGACCAGCGCCAACGCCACGCAGTCCGTGATTCACACCGCCTCAGGCATTCGTATCGAGATGGAAGACCTTCAAGGTTAGGGAGTAAGACATGGGCAACGGTAGACACGCTCCTCCCCCTCCGCCGCCGCCTCCGCCGACCGCGTCGGACATCCTGACCACCGACGGCAGCTCGATCCAGGGTTCGATCGACGCGCATCAAGCGGAGATCGAGCAAATTCAGAACGCGCTCACGCCGCTCAATACGGCGCGGCTCCACGATCCTGGCCTCGCGAACGTGCTCGACACCGAGGCCGTCCCGGCCCCCGCGGCGCAGACGAGCGACCCCCACCGCGTGACCTTCCTGCTCCCGAACAGCGACCACACGGTGTTCAGCCTGGGCGCGGCGGCGACCGATACCGCGCGTGTCATGGAGCCGGGCATCCGCGGGCGGACCGACCACCACGTGCATTTTCAGGTGGCCGTCGCGGAGAAGACCACCATGTGGCTCGGCAACGCCATGGTCGACGCCGCCTCTACGCCGACGGGCGGCTGGTTTTCGCCGGCGATCTGGAACTCGCTGACGGGCTACGCCATGGTGACGGAAGGGGCGCAGTGGCACGAGTCGCGCATCGGAAGCTGGATGGTGTCGCGCGAAGGCGACGTGCATATCCGCTCGGTGACCAAGGACGTGGACGTCAAGTCCGATGTCGCGAAGGTCCACATTACGGGTAAGAAGGGCGTCGCGGTCAGCGCGGCCGGCAATGTCAACATCGGCGCCAGCGGCGACGTGGCGCCGGAAGACAAGCGCTGGCGGCAGTATTTGGAGGGCACCGTCGGCGATCTGGCGGGCGCCAAGTTCAATCAATACAGCATGAAGGCGCTCGACATCGCGAGCGCCGTTTATTCGCTGACGATGAGCTATCGCAGCGCAAAAAAGAAGGCGAAAGAAGGGCAGAGCGCGTGGGAAGCGGCCCCCGCCCTAGACAAGGCCAAGATGGCCGTGGACGGTGCCAAGCTGGTCTCCCAACTGGGGCGCTTCTGCTCGAGCTGGTGGAAGGACGGTCAGGTCGGAACGGTGAGCATCGGCGCGGAGACCTACGCGGGTATGAGCGGCGGGATCGCGGCGTCGATGTACGGCGGCCTGTCGGCCAGCGTGACGTCGGTGCTCAGCGCGTCGCTCCTCGGCGCCACCGCAGGCGTCAAGGGCCTTGCCTGGGCGAGCGTCTGGAGCGGGCTGGGAACGAGCCTCAAATCGATCAAGGATGTGAGCGTCGAGAGCGAGTTCGCGAAGACCAAGGTGAAGGCCAAAAAGGACATCGACATCGCGGCGGAAGACGGCAAGGTCGTCGTCGCAGGCAACACGCTGGCGCAGCTCAGCGGCATCGCCGGCGCTGCGGGCGTCCATGGCTGCAATCGGGGCTATGTCGGTGCAGGATCGGGGGATGGCTACGGTGTCATTGCCAGGCCAGCCAGCCTCGTGCTTGGCAAGATGAGCTCCGCGAAGGATGTGGAGAAGGCGGCGATCGTCGACGAAGACTCGCTCAACTTTGGCAGCAGCAACATCATGCTGCGTCGCAAGAACTCCCGCATCATCATGAAAGACGACTGGATGAGCATCCAGAGCGGGCGCGTCGCGGCGATCAAGGTGAACGACGACGGTACGCTCAACGCCAAGGGCAGCAAGGTGCTGATCGCCTGACGTCGAGCGCACTTGGCGGGCTACAAAGGCTGCGTATTGCCCTGCGAGTCCGTCAACATCTCAATCCGATAGCCAATCGTGTTGGGTCCGGGCAAGGCCCCGGGCAGTTGGTTGCGACCGAGGTCGACCATGATGTTGTTCGACTTCGCGTTGCCCTTGATCCAGTCGCCGCTCACGCCCACCCACTGCGGTTGGTCGAACAGGATTTGGAAGGCGCCGTCGGCGCGGGTGACGTACACCTGGACGATGTCCTTGACCGGCGCAACACCGCCCGTGCCCATGGTCAACACGCCGTACGCGTCGACCATGTAGATCTCCGCGCTCGCGTAGTTGGTCACCGTAGGCCAGTGTTGGTCGTACACCGGGATCGTCTCCCAGGCTTCGTTGAACTGGTCCGCCGCGGAAGGCGTAATCTTGGTTCGCACAATCATGCCGTTTTCGTCGGCGTAAATCGTCCTGGAGTAGGGCATCGGCGCGCTGAGCACCTGGGGCGCGATGGTCGTGAAGCGCCGCACCTGATCCGGAATATCTCCGCAAACCCGCACAAGCACGGCGGCTCCCGTGGTCGTTGGCGGCGTCGACCAGGCGACGGCAGGCACGGGGGTGCCTGGACAGGGGTATTGATCGATGTCCCAATTGAGCTGGTCTTCGTACGGGATCGTGTCGTAGTAGGTGACATCGGTGGACGGGGTGATGATTCGCGAAGACGAGGTCCAGTCGCCCGCGGTCGACACTAGGCTGACGGCGTGCATCGGCCATGCGGACCACTCGATCCAATCGTCGCCCGGATCGTTGTTGTAGCCGCGCCGCATGCCCCGCAGGGCGGCGCCCGTGTGGGGTCCCCAGAACATCGCGATCTGCCCACCTCCAAACCCCGCGGGAATGAAGCCCGGCTGCAGCGCCGAGCCAACCCACGCGTCGCCCGCAGAGACCGGTCCCGCGTGGATCATGGTCGCGTAGGGGTATCCCGCTTGGGAAGGTCCACCGAACCGCGCGTACACGAACTCGTCGTCGAACGAGCGCGTGTACGGACCCTCTGCTTCGAACGGAAAGTCTTCGAGCTGCGGGTTGTTCTGCGCTTCCGTCACCCATGTTTGGAGGTCGGGCGACTCGAACAGCGTCATGGCAAACAGCGGTGTGCCGTAGTCGCGATCGCCTGGCGGAGCGGGCCAAGGCGTCGGCGTGTTGACGTACCAATTGGGGAAGTTTCGCGAGGCCAGCGTGAACCAGCCGGTGACGTCGCTCAACTGACAGATCAGATCGTGGTGAAACAGCGAGTCGTTGGGATCCAGGCGCCCGTTGTTGACCCACGGCGAGTACGATTGGGGCCCGATGAGGTTCGCGTCGCGCATGAACGCGTAGGCGTAGGGGAGGCCGTTCGGCATGCCGGGCTGGGGTTTCAGGGCCGGGAGATAGCGCCCAATCCCACCGCCAGCGGAAGCCCGCGAGCTTCCCCCGAGCACGCCTGAAATCGCCCCCGCCGACGAGCGTGTGTTGAACTCGTTCGGAGAGTACCAACTGTTGTCCGGGTCGCGGAAGGTCAGGTGAGCCTGGAGATCGAACAGGTTGTGCCCAGCGTCGATCACCTCCTGAGCCGGGCTCGGATCGAGCTGCAAGAGGCGGAGCGTGTGAAGGATATTCCAGCCGTTGTAACCGCTGTCATAGCGACCGTCGTCGGCGAAATAGCCCGCGGAGAACCAGCGACCAGCGCTCTGATTGCCGTAGAAGCCATCGAGGGTGTTCTGGTAGTAGGTCAGGATGGCGTTGTCGTTGGTGGCGAGCCAGGTAAGATAAAAAGCGTAGGTCGAGCGGATCCCCAGGTTGAGCAACTGGCTGTACGGTGTCCAGAGGTCGAGCCTCTCGGCGTACATGCGCAGCATGGTCTCCATGGCCTGCTGGGTCGAGGTCGGCAGCACGTCTTTCACCTGCAGGTAGGTGTAGGCCATGTGGCCGAGGTAGCCCGCCAGCTCGTAGCCGAAGTTGATGGTGAAGCTGCCCGGTGTGGGCGCCGGCAAGCCTACCGGGGGGTGGGCGAACACGGTCCCCACGGGTGGTGCGGTGGGCAAGACGCCCGCCCAGGCATTCCAGTCCAACATGATGAGCTGGAGCGCCAGCCAGGACGCGCCTCGCTTGCGCAACGAGTCGCGCAGCGCCGAGTCGGTGTAGTAGGGGTTCCCCGGGTATTCCCAATTGGCCAACCAGGACACCATCGGATCCCAGTCCATTTGCGGGGTGATCGCGTTGCAACTGTTGGCGTCCTCCATCGTGGACAGCAAGAACTCCTGCGGCGCGAAGCCCAGCATGTAAAACGCCGGAATGTCGTTCGTGTCCTTGTAGTGGCTCCACATCAGCCACAGGCGCTCGAGCTCTTGCGCATCTTGGGGCGGCAACGAGGTGGGTAACGACACCCAAGGCGCGCAGTTTCCGCCGGTGTTTTGCGTGCCCGAGGTCAGATGGTAGACGTCGACCGGGTTCAAGAAGTCGGGCCGCGGCGTGGGCAGGTCCACGTCGGTCAGGTTCAGGCTCGCGATGTAGTCGCGCAGCTCCTTCTTTTCGGCGTAGAGCTGGGTCGGGTTGCTGCCGCCGTAGCCGATGGGTAGACGGGCCTGTTGTCCAGGCGCGGGCGGGCAATCTTGCAGGCTAACGGCCCGGGCTTCGCGCGGCAAAAGGCCCACGCCAAACAGCGTGGCGGCGGCAAGGATCGGGGTGAGAGCGTGATGTCGCAAACGCATGGCGTCCTCCGAACAGGTTGTCTCGGAGGGCTACCATTGCGCGCGGGCCTACACACTGACACCCCACGCCAAATCGCTCGCCTTGCGCGCCAACCGCGGGCACCGGCCCGGCACCCGCGTGGGATGGTGGGGACGGAGCCTGGCTCAGCTACCGCCCATGCCCATGCCGCCACCGCCCATGCCGCCCGAGCCGCCCATGCCGCCGGCGCCCATGCCGCCGCCGCCACCGGCTCCGCCAGAGCCACCGCACTCCTGGGGAGGCGGCGGCGTGTCGCTGAAGTCCGCCGCGTTGACGCAGCCGAAGTTGAGGCCGACAAAGGAAAGGTCGGCGACCACG
>CAYLJT010000137.1:0-13208 GCA_964383995.1 uncultured Polyangiaceae bacterium | reverse complement strand
TCTCCGGCGTCGCCCGGGGTGGGAACGTGATCGGGAACGGAGGTGGAACGCGTTCCAGGCATGGGTGGGAACGCGTTCCCTCGCGGGGCCGCCATGGGAGGGGCAGCGCCCAGGGTTTTCCGACCGCGTTTCGCCCGGTGTTTGTCCTTGCGGGCCTTGGCCGCGGCCTTTTGCCGCTCCACCTCCTCGCGCGACGTGTTCCAGTCGGTGTAGTCGTGCACGATCACACCACCATCGGGCGCCTGGTCCCATAGCCGGGCTGCAAGCAGCTCGGCCCGCAGCTGCTCCACAAGCAGCGCGGGCTCGCCCGGCGCTAGCAGGGCCACCGCGAGGGGCGGCACGTAGCCGTCGGTGAGGTGCTTGCTCGCGTAGCAGATCGAGCCGCACCACAAGCCAAAGGCGGCGAGAGAGACGGCTAGCCGCTTGGGGTGGGTGATGATTTCGTCGCCAATTTTGCCCCAAGTCATCCGGTCCTCCTGACGTACGTTTCCCCCAAGTATTTTTCGGCCCGTAGAAGCGGGCGATCACCCGCAACCAGGCACGCGAGCGCGGAATAGCCCCGGCTCGGCGTAAGCTTCAGATCGCGCAAGAGCTGGGCGCTGAGGACCCAGCCATTGGCGGGCACCGCGTCGTAGAGCTGACGCTGCGTCTCGGTGAGCGTCGCCAACGGGCTCGGTGGCAGGGCACGCGCAGCGCTCATTCGACGTCCCCATGCAGGCTCGCCTCGCGCCGTAGCTGCTCAAACTCCCCTGCGATTGGCTCGTGTCCCAAGATCCGCATGCCGCGGGCAAGAGCCTCGTCAGTGAGATCTCGCTTCGCTCGCTGGGCGATGACCAGCAGCCTGGCGATGGTCCGCAGGCGCAAATCGATGATGTTCTCGAGCCATCGCGGGCCGCCGTGGCCGGGATCGGCGTCGATCTGAACGTTGCTCTCACCGAGCAGCAAGAGGCCCACCACCACGCGCTCGTTGGTGAGGAGTGTGCTCATACGGCCTCCTTGACACCATCCGAAAGGTGCCTATTACTTAGCCAATGGCTAAGAGCCGACGCCCTGCACCAAGCTACCCGCTCGAAGAGGTGCGCGCTCTGGCAGCATGCGCGGGCAAACGACACCTGACCGCAACGGCGGCCGCCACGGCTCGCACCGAGCTGGAGATGACGGTGCTCGACGTCTTCGCCGCGGTCGCGAAGCTCCGCGCCAGCGACTTCTACAAGACCATGCCCAGCGAGCGCGAGCCGGGGCTTTTTCAGGATGTTTACCGACCCACCGTGGTGTGTCCGGCCTTTCCCCGTGGTGTGCGCGTGTACTGCAAGGTTCAGATCATCAACGACGTCATCGTGATCAGTTTTAAGCAGCTTTAGGAGGCATTTATGCGAAAGCAACCGTGCGCGGTCTGCGGCCAAGGTACCGCTGTCGAACGCACTCGGCGGGTCGAAGTCCAACCCCTTGGGCGGCGCGTTCGCTTTGCGCGACGCGAGTGGAAGTGCGGGCGATGCGGCGAGGCCTACCTCGATGACGTCCAGGCGAACGCCAACACGTCGGCCGAAATCGAGGCGAAAGCGGCTGTGCTGCGCGATGTCGACGGTGCTGATTTGCGCCTCGTGCGCGAGCTCGCTGAGGCCACGCAGACGGAGCTCGAGGCGATGCTCGGCCTCGGACGCAACACCGTCGCCCGCTGGGAAACGGGACAGAGGCCCCTGCCCCGGTACATCGCGGCGCTGGTGCGCGTCGTGGCGCTGCATCCCAGCAGCCTCCGTGAGCTTGCGGCTATCGCGCGCGTGCCAGTACAAGCACCGGCTCCGGCCGAGCCAGCACCCGCGCGCAGCCGGCCCGTGGGTCACGCCGTCCACGCCAAGCCAGAGGCGGCCTGAAATGCGACGGATCGTCGGCGACATCACCCCGAGGTCGTCGACGTCGCGGTCGTTCACCACGTTTCCCCCACTTGTTCACAGCACAACGCCTTGGGGAAACCCAGTGGAAAAGGTGGCGTGGGTGCTGCTATGGTTGAGGGGCCATGGAACCCGTTCACCTTGAGCTTGAGATCGAGCTGGATCGCGAGGAAGATGGACGATGGATCGCCGAGGTGGTCGTACTGCCCGGGGTTATCGTTTACGGCGACACGCGCGAGGCCGCCATTGACGCGGCCAAAGTGCTTGCGCTTCGAGTTATTGCTGACCGGCTGGAACACGGAGAGCCGGTGCCCGAAGGCGTGCAGAAGCTGTTTGTCGCCGCGGCCTAGAGAATCGTCCGTCGCTCGTTTTTTTTTCGTGCGGGCCGTTGACGATATTCGCGCCACCGTTCCAGCAGGCCCAGCATGAGCAAATCGATCGAATCGCAGTGGTCGGCAACGCGTGCCCGTTTGGTCCTCGCTGCGCTCCTGCGAATTGGCTGGAGCGTGAAGCGTGTCTCCGGATCGCACCGTGTGCTGACACGGCCCGGCTTCGCAGATTATGTTTTTGCCTTCCACGACGGCGCCGAAATTGGGCCCTCGATGCTCGCTCGCATGAGCAAGAAGTTGGGCCTTCGACCCCAAGACCTCTGAACGCAACCCAGCCCCCCGGTGCTCGCCGACCGAGGGGCAGGTCGCGCCGAGGTCCGTCCGCGGCCGAGCCGCGCGCCTCGTATCCCGAAGCGTGCAACGCCCACCGGCGAGCGACGATGCACACGGTTCCCACTTTGCGGGATATTGGGAAGTTTGGAGAGCCCTAGCAGCCGCAAATGCCGCCGTGGTGCGAGCAGCAGCCCCTGCCCGACACAGCGCACCCCGATCGCGTGCCGTCGCAGCAGCACACACCACCGCCGCCTGAGCTGCCTGCATTGCGGCGTTTCGCGGCGGCCTCGCGTTCGCGTGCTTCGCGTTCTTCGCGCTCGCGTTGCTCCGCTCGAGCGCGCTCTTGGTCGCGCTGGCGAGCGTCTTCGATCTGCTTCGCCACCTCGGCTCGAGCGCGCTCCTCGGCCTGCTTTCGGGCGCCGACGATGCTTGCGACGATGATGAGCCCCACCAGCAATGCGCAGAAAAAACCGATCCACGCCCAGGGTGTTTCGGGCACACCGGTGGGGCCGAGCTGAGGCCGTTGCGGTGGCGGTGGTGGAGGCGGTCCCGCCGCGCACTCGGGGTGCATGATGCCCTTCGGAGTCGCGACGTAGGCGCCTCCGATCGCGTAGCCGCAGCGTGCGCAAGGGGGATACATGCCGCGTGAGTGTAACCTGAGGCACGGTCACTAATCACGGCCGAATCTCCGCTCGGACGCGGCGCCGGGGCGAAGGCCTCAACTCAGGTCGGGAGGCCCACGTGGCTGCTGGGATGCCGGTCAGCCGCTCTATTTGGGCACAGTTGTCGATGTGCGGCGTAGTGATGCCGGTCATCCAACGCCAAAGGAGCGCGTTGGACACATCGATTTGCTTTGCAAAAGCCGATTGCGAGCAGCGGCGGTGGTCCAGCCATTCCTGGAGGAGCTGGCCCGCAGTACATCGTTGCTTCGGCATACTTCCTATTAGCAGCACACGGACCATCCGCTGTCAAGATCTAGCATTAGACCTCCGCGGGCATAGTTGGCTATTGCCTTCTGGTGCCGGATTGGAGCAGGACGACGCTGCGCGAACGCTTGGACCACGTCGCAGCGGTGCGCGGGGTGAGCCAAAACAAGCTCGCAGAACGGGCGGGCATCAGTTCCGGTGAGATCTCAAGGCTTGCGCACCGGCCGCGACCCTCTGCAAAACGCCTAGCTCAAATTGCGAAGGCTTGGGACGTATCCCTCGATTGGCTTACAAGCGGAGACGGTGCGCCCTTCGTGGTGCCCAGGTCGAAGGATCGGTACCCAAATCGTGGCGTGGCGGCCGAAATTTCGCGAGCAGGTGGGGTGTCCCAGGCCGCTGTCGAGAGCGTTTTGGGCGACGACATTGGCGACGATGATCGATCAGTGCTTTGGTGGATTCATCGCATGGAACTCCGCGAGGTCATGCAGCGCGATGGCTAGGCCTTCCTCTTGCGGGTGGCACCCCACATTTTTGACGCGAGTTCTCGAAGATCTTTGGCCACCGTTCGAAGGTCCCTCGGGTCCATTTGGAGCTTGCCCGCGCAGCCGCACGCGTACCCGCCTTCAATTGACAGCTCGCGAACGCTAACTCGCGTCGGCCGCCGACACCGCGGACAACGCGCTTCCATCAGCACGTCGAAGAGTTCCAAGTTGGCTGTCCCATCGCGGGGATCGATAGCCCTTTCCACCTTCTGCTCGAAACGCGCGGCCGCTCCACCTGGATCGAGAAAGGCCTGCGATCGCGGGTGTGGTTCGTATGCGCCCGCTGCCGCGGTACCACGTAAGGGCGTCAAATGAACCAGGACTTCGATCGGTACGGACGCCATGACCTCGCCTCCGGTCGGAGTAATGAGCTCCGCCGAGCAGGCACAATTCGCTCGATAGTGGGCGATAAATGAGCAAATGACCGGCTGCCATTGCTCGGCGTCCCGTCGAGGCAAATATCCCACGCGCCCGCCGCCAACCCAGACCATGACGGCGTTGGGATCGGTGGCGTTCGTTGGCTCAGGGACAAGCCACGCTACGAGTTGGCGTCCCTCGCCGTGCGCGCGCAGGAGCAGCTCAAGGTGGGTTCGCGCGTACGCTTCGCCAGCGACCTCCTGCTTCATCGCGTCGGGTCCAGTAAGCCAAACCGCCGGCGCATTCTCGACGTTCTTGAGGTCGTGCCAGAGGGGAGGAAGCGGCATCAGGTGGCAAAGCGTACCAATCTGCCGGCACTTTTGGAGTGCAAAGCAGAATTCGTCAGCTTCCTATTGACAGTACTCCCTAAAAGCAGTACATCTGAGGAATGGACGAGGTCTTCCGCTGCACCCCGTACGCCGTGGTTATGACGGTGAGCGCCTGCTTGAAGCGGCAGCTCGCCGTGCGCCGCACGAAGTCGAGGCTGCCGCTGGTCGCGCGAAAGGCGCGCGCGACGCGTGTGCATCTGTCGCGATGCGCCGACTGCGCGCTGGGGCGGTCGGTGGCCGCTGCGGGGCTTCAGCGCGAGGAGGCTTCTGAGCGCGTCGAGGTGGGAGGCGGGCGATGACCACGTTGAAGGAGGCGGCCGAAGCCGCCAAGGCCGCGGGGGCCGCGCTGCGGGCGTACCAAGAAGCGGTCGTTCGCGCGGGCGATCCATCGGTTCTGCTGAACATCGGCTCGACGCAGATGCTGCTCTCCGAACGCCGAACCGACGTCGTTTTTGAGCTCTCGAAGGCGCGCGAGCACGCTCTGCTGCTTGATCGCCCGCTGCTCCATCTCAATTGCGGACCGACGACGGTAGACGACTACCTGTTGCATATCGGAACGAAGGTGCAGCTCGGGGTGATCGGAGCCGCCGAGCTCGATGAGGCCGCCCTCGTCGTGGCTCGGATACGGGCCATGTTCGAAGGCGCGCACGCGGTGAGCTGCGTGATCACCTGCGAGACGTGCGGGGACTCGCTCCGCGGCGAGGAGGAGGAGGCCACCTTGGCGTTGGCCTTCGCGCGGGGCTTCGAACGCAGCGATCAGGACATGTGCGGCGTGTGCGCGCAACTCGATGCGCCGGGGCGGGCAGCTCGCCGCGATCAAGCGTTGGCGCGCCTGCCGGGCGCCCTTTCCTCAGTTTAGGTCAGGAAGACCCGCCCGGGTCAAAGAAGGGAGTCAGTGATGCGACGATCATGGGTAGTTGTCATGTGGGTGCTCGTGTTGGTGGTGTTGGGCTCTGTGCCCGCGGCGAAAGCGTGCAATGGGCCGGAGAGCGGAGGTGATGCCGCCCGCGTGGAGGCGGTGATGGCGTGCGGTGACCTGCTGTTTGACGCCTACTTGTTGGACCCCCGGCCCGACGCCGTCGTCCGCGAGGAGTGGAAGCCTGCCTGGACGATGTGGGCGCGGCTGGAGGAGCGCCGGAAAGGGTACGAGGCGGCAACGATCTGGAATGAGGTGGTCGAGGAGGACGAAGCCCTGGTCGCGGCCTACTGCGACTTCGAGGAGGTAAGCCCGGTTGACCTTGCCACGGTGATGCCAGGGGCAGCCGACGAAATCAACCACTTGGCAACCCTCTGCAAAGCGATGGAAGGGCGCAGCCGATGAAGCACAAACCCAAACCTCCCAAGCCTTCGCCCGCTGTGGACGAGCCTATCCCCTATCGGCTCAGCCCAAAGGCCACGCCGATCCCCTACCGGCCGGTGGACCCACCGCTGGAAATGGCAGGTGCCGCGTGACCGCCGCGCCGCAGATCGCGGTGGTCCGCCTGGATCAGGTGCGCGAATCGAAATACCACTGTCGCCGGAACTGGGGCGACATGGTGGGCCTGGCGCAATCGATCCGTGAGCATGGCGTGCTCGAGCTGCCGAGCGTGCGGCGGCTACAAATCACGAGCGTGCCCAACGCCCCCATCGGGGAGGATGAGCCCCTGGAGATCCTGTTCGGCCACCGGCGGAAGCGAGGTGCCGCGCTCGCGGACCTGACGCACATCGTGGTGATCGTTCGCGAGAACATCTCCGAAGAGGAAGCCATCGAGCTGCAGATGGTGGAGAACGTGCAGCGGCACGACTTGCACCCCCTCGACGAGGGCCTTGCCTACGCCCGGTTGGTGGAGCTTGGTCGAACGGTCGAGGAGATCGCCGCGCACGTGGGTAGGTCGAAGACCACTGTGCACGGAAGAATCGCGCTGGCCGGCCTACCCAAGGCGACCCAAGACGCTCTCGCAGAAGGCCGGATGTTGGTGGGCGTGGGGCTGTTGATCGCCCGGCTGCCTGCCACGCAATGGGAAGGCGCGACAAAAGCGCTCACCCCGATGGAGGAGATGCCCGCCATGCCGGTTGGCGTCGCGGCAGAAATCATCCGCCAGAGGTTCGCTTGCCGTCTGGACGCGGCGACGTTCCCCCGGGGGGACAAGAAGCTCCTGCCCATCGCGGGCCCGTGCACGAAGTGCTCGAAACGTACCGACGTGCAGGGCGCACTGTTCGACGAAGAGGTAGACCTGTCTGGACATCGAGGCGATCAGTGTCTCGATCCCAAGTGCTACCACGAGAAGACGGCCGCGCACTTCGCACGCGAGGCGCAGAAGGCGGACGTGGTCCTTCCCCCCAAGGAGGCGAAGGAGGTGTTCAGCTATGGTGGAGGCGTGCGACACGACGCCGCGTACGTCGTGGCGACGGAAGTGGTTCCAGGGAGCGAAACCACCTGGGAAAAGGCCGCGAAGGAGCAAGGTGTCAAGTTCGAGCTGGCGGTAGCGAAAGCGCCGAACGGCGCTCCGGTGAAGCTCATGCCCCGCGAGGCCGCCAAGGAGATTGCGCAGCGGGCCGGCGCGGACTTCGACCTCGGTCCGTCAAGGGAGGAACGCATCGCCCAGTCGGCCGAGGCGAACGCTGAAAGAGAAAGGGTCAGAGAGGCGAACGAGCGCTTCCGCACCGCGGCGAGGGAGCACATCGTCTCGTTCTACGAGAAGTCTCGATTCGCACTGAGCGACCTTCGGTGGATTGTTCTCAGCCTCTTCGACTCCATCCTCGATGGAGGTGCATACGACGTCTTGGAAGCGACATTCAAGCGGCGGCTCTGGAACGACGGCGACCACACGGACCGCATCGACAAGCTGAGCGAAGCGGAGATGCGGGGATTGCTCGCAGAGATCGCCTTCCCCAATGTCGGCGATGAGGACCTGCGCGCCTGGCTGGAGGACACCGGTTTCTCCCTCGAGGCCATCGAGCTCGCCGCGAATGGGGAGCCGGCTCCAGCGTCGACACCAGCGCCCAGGGCGGCGCGCGGACGAAAGGCGGTGTCGGCATGATGCGCGACGCGCGATGGGTATGGTTCCGGTGGCGACCGTCGCAAAGCGACGCAATCCACACGCTCCATCTAATCCTAGGCAGAGCCAACTGGGAAAGGCCGGCCCAATGCTGACCACCATTCAGGTGCCAGACGCGGTGGGCTACTACCGGAGGGCGCAGCGGCGGCAGGTCGACGCCTTCCCCTGGCCCGTTGGCACGCGCGTGGTGGTCAACCGCGTCTCGGGCCAACAGCTTGACACGCGTACGCGAAGCCTCGCGTACACCCTCGCGGACGGTACGGCGGTCGTCCAGGTCGACGACATCATGGGTTCGGTCTCTCTTGACCGGGTGAGGGTAAGATGAAATCCGCACGCGACCGAGCGATTGACATCGTTCAGGAATTGCTGGGGGTAGGTAAGAACATCACGAAGCAGATCGACGTCGTGGAGCGCGGGCTGATTCGTGACCGTGCCGACTGCGACAACGCGCGGAGCCCCGTCGTGACGCCGGCCGGACGACGGGCGGTAAGATGAGGAGGACGGCAGGTGATGGCATGAAGAAGCAGGCCCCGGCCAACGACCAGTCCACCGAGCTGTCGGCCCGGGATGAGCGAGCGGCTGCCCTTTTGGCAGAGGTGCTGCTCGCGGCAATCCGGCGCAGACCACGGTGACTCTTCTCCAGATCGGATAGGATAGGTGGCGATGCGAGTCGCGATCTACGCGCGGAAGTCCACCGAGGAGCACCAGGTCGAGAGTCTGGAAACCCAGCTCGCCTCGGCGCGCGCCTTCGTTGCCTCGCGCGACTGGACGATCGCAACGGAGATTGCGGACACGGCCAGCGGCGGTGAATGGGCCCGTCGACGCAGGCCAGGCGTGCACAAGCTGCTCGATGGCGCACGCGAGGGCCTCTACCAGGCGGTGATCGCGCGCGATGACTCGCGGCTCGGCCGCGACATGCTGCGGACGCCCCTGCTCCTGCAAGACCTGCTCGAAGCGGGGGTGCGTGTGTTCCTCTACTCGACGGGCGAGGAGCTCCGCATCGACGATGGTACTGCGCGCCTCGTCGCGACGATTCGCGCGTACGCCTCGGAGCAGGAGAGGACGGCCATTTCCAGTCGGACACGAGAGGCGCTCGCACGACGCGCCGAGGCCGGTCTAGTCGCCGGCGGCACGGTGTACGGCTACGCGAACCAACGCGGGCCTGACGGTGTGCGGCGGATGGTTGACGAGCGGCCAGCCGCCATCATACGGGAGATCTTCCAACGCTACGCGGATGGCGAGGGCCTCCGTGCTATCGCCAAGAATCTGACGGCTAGGGAGGTTCCAGGTCCACGTGGAAAGGCATGGGTGCCTTCTTGCCTTCACGCGATGTTGCGCCGCGAGCTCTACCGGGGGGTCGTCACTTGGGGTAGCGCCGCGAAGGTCTACCGCGGGGGGACTCGCGCGCGAACCTTCACGCACGAACGCTCTCAGGTCACCAGAATCGCTCCCGAGCTCCGCGTGATTCCAGAGGAGCTTTGGCAGCGTGTCGCGACCAAGATTGCAGGGCAGACACGCTCCGGCCCGCAGCCGGGTGCTGGTGCTCCACCTCGCTACCTGTTGTCGGGCATTCTGCGCTGCGCCAACTGCAAAGGGCCCATGACGGTCGTGCCTGGAAAGCGCAGCCACGGTCCGATCCGGGTCTACACGTGCGCAAGACACCGTACGCAGGGCACCTGTACAAGCACGCTGCGGCGCGAGATCGGGGTGGTCGAAACGGCCGTGCTTCGGTGGGTGTCGAGCGAGGTTCTTACCGAACGGGTGATCGGGCGGGCCCTCGAACTACTTCGCGAACGTGTGCGCCGCGAGGCCTCGGCAAAGGGCGGAGAACGCCTCCAGTTGGAGGGCGAAGCTCGCCGGCTCCGGGAGACAGTCGGCAAGCTCGCCGACGCAGCCGCCGAGGCGCCCACCGGTGCACGCGAGGCTCTTTTTGGAAGGCTGTCCGAGAGGCAGCGCGAGCTCGTCGGCGTGGAAGAACGGCTGCGTCTCGCAACCCATCTCCCAGCCGCTCTGGAGGCCGAAGTCGCCCGCTTGGAGGTCGAGGCCAGGGCTCGGCTTGTGGACCTGCGAGCGACGCTCCTGGACGCCCCCGCGGAATCCCGCGCGCTCCTCGTTGCCCTCTTTCCCGCTGGTCTCAAGGCTGAGCGCCTCGACACCGCAGAAGGCATACGAATGAAAGTTACTGGTGAAGCCGCCCCCCTGGCTGCATTCACTAATTCAGCGTCCCCAGCGGGATTTGAACCCGCGTAGCAGCCGTGAAAGGGCTGAGTCCTGGGCCGGGCTAGACGATGGGGACCGGCAACGCTGTCGCGAAGGGCCAGCCTTTTAGCGTCCCCCTCCGCACTTCGCAAGCACGGACTTCGACCAAGGCAATTATTTTCTGCCGCCCTTTTTGGCCCAGCACAAGCTCCCCTGATAGGCCCGTTTTTTAGGCGGAACGAAACCCATCCCGCCGCGCTGGAGGGACCTTGCACGCTTCATCCACACCCCTGGCTCTCGGGGCGCTCGCCCTTGCTTTGTCGTTTGGAGCACCGGCCGCGGCCAACGCGCCCGCTCCTCACGAGGCTCCGCCACCACCGGACACCCCCGTCGCCCTTGCAGAGGTCGTCAGCCACGTGGCCCCCACGAGCCTGGCCGACCCCGCCGGCTTGCTGCGCGACGACGTCTCCCAGGCCCTCGCGGCCCTCGATTGGGGCAAGAAGCCCAAGCAAAAATACCTTGTTTCTGCCTCGTTGGTCCGCCTCGACGGCGTCCCGTCGGAGCGCGGGCGCACTGCGTCTTGCACGGTCAGCGCCACGTTGCGCACCGCCAAGGGTGGCTCCGTCGTCGCCATTTTGGAGGGTCGTGCGCGCGCCGAAGATGGCCCGACCTCGGGCAGCCGCGCCGAGCGCGACGCCTTGGCCGCCGCCGCCAAGAGCACCGTCCGCGCGGTCAAGGACGCCGTTTTGCGCCTCGAGTAGCGCTACCGCCGGCAAACGTCGTCGGCCAACGCCTGGGCCCCGGCCACGCGGATGCGGTAGGCGCCCTCCGCGGGTGGCTCCGGGGGCGGCTGCGGCGGGCTCTCCTCGCACACGCCGCAGTCGAAGCTCGACGAGCGCCGTACGAGGAGCCGGCCGACATGCGTCGGATCCCAGGAAATCTGCCGGGAAATCGTGCGTGTCGCCCGCTCGGGGCCAACGGTCAGCGACTCCGTGCGCGGACAGCTCAGGATACCTTGAAGGCGGCCGTCGCGCAGCGCGACGAGCAGGTAGCCCTCGATGTGCTCGCGCGGGTCGCTCCCTTCGTGGGCAAAGCGGTGCTCTACCTCGATGAGCTTGCCACCTTCCACGGGAACCACGCTCACACGGAGGAAGCCGACCTCCTCGTCGGACTCCACCGCCGGTTCCAGTTCGATCTCCCAAGGCTCGCTGATGCGCGTCGGACCGCTGCGCACCAGCAAGCGACTTGCCACGACAAGCCCCGCGCTGTCCACGTAGTCCGCCGCGACGATCACGTCCTCGGGGGGCTGACCGTCCAGATCGCCCTGGGCCACGAGGACCTTCTTGACCTTGCCTCCGGGGGGCGCGAAATGGCGCGCGTCGTCTTCCGGGGCGCTGCCTGTCTCGGACACGGCATGGGCCTCGCTGAGGGGTAAGGTTGGCGCGCCACACCCCGTCGTCGAGACCAGCAGGGCAAGGACGGCGGCGTGGGCCCGCATCAATAGAAGGTGCCTGAGAGCTGCACCGCCGCCCCTCCGGGCGTCGGGCTCACGGCAAGGTTGGCGGTGCTGTCGAACTCCTCCGTATGCCGTCGCTGAAAACGGTCGGGCTGCATGTCGGAGGTCAAGAGGTAAGCGGTGCCAAAGCCCACGCCCATACCCGTCGAAACCGAGCCCATCAAGGCGGTGGGCGTGACTTCGTCGTTGGCGGCGGCCCAATACACGCTCCCGAACACCAAGCCTCCCACCGCGGCGCCGAGGTCGATGAAGCGCACGCGGGCGATGGAAGGTTCGATGCTTTGCCCGAGAAAAATGCCACCGACGGCGCCGGCGTTCATGCCGATGGCGGCGGTCAGAAACACGTTGTCGTCGCGAAAGTCCTCGTCGCTGTCCGGCGTGAGGGCGCCTACCATCAACCCCGACACGGCCCCTGTCCAGGTGGCCACGGAGGCCATCAAAGCAGCGCGCCCCGGCGTGGTTCCTTGCAACGAGCCGACCACACCACCGGCGATGGCGCCGGCCGTGGAGGCACCGAAGATCACGGAGGAGATGCCCTTTGCTTCCCACTCGTTTTGACGATCGGTGGCGGCCTGGTTCCACCACGTCCAGGTAACCCCTTCCAAAAATCCAAGGTAGAGCCCGCTGGAAATCGACTGCGCGACGCCGTAGCGCAGGGGCCGCGAGCCGAAGTTGTCGATGCCATAGACGACCCCCGCGGAGGCGCCGACGAAGCCCAGGGTGGGTAAGATGCCTGCGGCAGCGGTTTGCGGATCGGTAAAGGTCGCTAGCCAGATACCACCGCCGATTCCATAAACCACCGAGGCCGAGTACAGGGTGGCGATCTCGTCCGTCGTGCGACGGTCGAACGCCTTGGCGTCGAGGGCCGATTCACCCAAATTTTGCCGGGCGATCAACGCCAGATCGCGGACGACGAAGTCCTCCGCGAGGCGCCGCAGCTCGCTCGCGACGGCCCGGTGCTCGGCGGAAGGTGCGCTCCTTTCCAGATCGCGGAGCTTGTCGCGTGCGGCCGGGAAATCGCCCCGGACGAGCGTCTCTCGGGCCTCTTCGTAGGCCATGCGCCACGCGCTGTCGTCGACCGCTGCCAGCGGTGGACTGGGTGTCGCAGGCGGCCCGGGGGGCGGCGCGCTCGCAACAGGCGCGGGAGGAGGTTCGGGTAGGGCCGGGGGAGGCGGCTCCGCAGGGGATGCCGATGGGGCCGCCGCAGGCGACGCGGGCGGTGCCGCGGGCGCCGGTTGGGCGTTCGCCAAGGCGCTCGTGAGGGCGCCGACGAGCGTTGCGGCGAGGAGTGGCAAGACCTTCGAACGTCTCATGGAACCCCGTTGAACGACATGCACGGCGCCCTCTCGATCGCGGTGGCCGGGCCCCCCGCGGTCCGCGCTCGACCTCGGCGCGAACCCTCAAAGCTTACACGAGCGGCCTAACGTTGGTAGAAAATTCGAAGGACGGGGCTCCCACGCCAAGGCAGCCCGCCAGGTAGAGCGCCGCATCGGGCAGGGGTCTTCCCACCGCTGGATACGGACCTTGCCGAGCGAGCTCGACGAAGCCCATGGCAGTTTCGCGCGACGGAGGCGGATTTTGAAGGAGTGAGGCAGAACCTTCCCAGCGCGGAAGACGGTGCCTTGTCAGAGACAACCAACCTTGGTCGCGCTGCAGGAGGGCCCCTGGCCCTGCATGACGGTCGAGGCTC
>CAYLJT010000136.1:0-13247 GCA_964383995.1 uncultured Polyangiaceae bacterium | reverse complement strand
GCGCAGCCGCCCGTGCGAAGCACCCATCGTTTCGATGGAAGCGCGGTACTAGCGCCTTGTGTCATTGGTGTGGCATGGGCCTTCTTTCCTGGACGCGCTTGGCACCCTGTGCTGTTCATCGCGCATGCGTTCGTTCGCCACCCGGTCGCCCTTCGGCCGTTCTTCGATCGCACCCAGGTTGCCCGCGTCCGAGCGCACCGCCGCGCGTGGGCGGTCACGGCGCGCCGCTTTGCCCGGGTCGATCGCGCTCGTCTTGCTCGGAACCATGCTCGCCGCGGGCAGCGCCCTCGCGCAAGACGCTCCGCCGCCCCAGGCGTCCTTGTTCTTCGATGAGCGTTTTGCTTCGGGCGTAAGTGACGTGGCCGGTATGTCCATCGGCGGCTTCGGGGCGGGCGCCCGCCTGCGCGTCGCGCCGACGTTGGATTTGTCGGCGATGGGCCTCGTGTTGCGCACGGCAGGCACGGCGGAAGTGCGAGGCGAGCCGGCACCTGGAGGTGCGGGGGGCGAGCTCGGCTTGCGTCTTACCCCGTGGTACTCCCTGCCGGTCCGACCCTACGCGTTCACGAGTCTGGGCGTGCTGTTGTTCCTGAAGGAACCTTTCCTACCCGGCGGGGATATTTACGAAGGAATCATCACGTTTGGCGTTGGTGCCGAGGTTCCCCTCGACGAGCGTTGGGCGGTAAGCGCGCGGGGCTTCGCCGTCCATCTCTCGAATGGGCAGGGCCTCGGTCCACACAACCCGGCCTACGACGGCTATGGCGGTGGGCTCGGGCTAAGCTGGTCCTTTGCGCCGAGGAGCGACATGCCAAGCCCTTGGGCGGGCGAACCGGCGCGGCCTCTGGACACGGCGGGCCGTGCCACCTGGGCTCCGGGAGCCGTGGTGGAAGGGGTCTATGGACGGGCCAGTGAAACTGCGCTGACGACGGGGCGCGTGCGGATCACCGAGCGGTTGTGGTCCGATGGTTTGGCGCTGGTCGACCTGGAAGGCGGGCGCCTTGCCGGAGTCGGGCTTGGGGAGATCGGCATGGCCCTCGTTGCCCATTCGGACCTTGCCTCGGGGGCCGTACACGCCGGATATCGGGGCTACGCCGGGCTCGCGATTAGCGTGCTTACGGCTCAAATCGAGGCCCATTTGTCGCCGGAGGTCGACATCGTTGCCATGGGGCATCGCGAACAGGCCAAGGACGGCGATCCACTTTGGAGGAGCGCGGTCGAGGGACGGGTCTTCCCATTTCCAGACCTTGCCATCGACATCGGCGTGGGCTTCGATCGCATCGGAGACGACTCGGTCTTTGGAGGTGACACGAGCGATCCGTTTTTTGGCGTGGAGTGGTCGTTGCCGTTGCATTTGCAGGACATGTGGCTGTCGTTGTTTTTGGAGCGTCAGGTGTCCACCGTCGACGAGGTCGGCGTACGCTTCGGCTACGGCGCCGGCGCCAACCTGCGCGACTTTGCCCGGCACGACGGCTTTCGCCGCGTGAGGTGATCGTTCTCGAAAGCCCAACGTGCCCCTTGCGCGCGCCGCGCGCCGGGCCTAAATCCACGCCGCGCATTCCGCGCTGATAAGGAAATCCCATGAGCATGACGTTCTACTGGGGAAGTGGCAGTGGCCCCGCCTGGCGGGTGGCCCTGGCCCTCCTGGTGAAAAAGCTCCCCCACGATTCCAAGCTGCTTTCGTTCGCCAAGCGCGAACACAAGTCCGACGAGGTTCTTGCCATGAACCCGCGCGGCAAGGTCCCCGTCCTGCGTGACGGCGACTACGCCGTATACGAGTCCCTGGCCGTCCTGACCTACCTCGACCGCAAGTACCCCGAGGTGCCCATTTTCGGCCGCACGCCCGAAGAGGCGGGGCAGGTCATGCGCACCATCATGGAGCACCAGTGCTACGGCGAGCCGGCCATCTCCGCCGTAACGAGGCCCATCTTGTTCGGGCGCTTGGAAGCCTCGCGCGAAGGCGTGCTGGTGGCCGTCCCGACCATGATGGAAGAGCTCGAAAAACTGGAGGCGCAGGTCGCTGACGGCTGGCTGGTGGGTGACGCCATTTCGGCCGCCGATGTGTTCGTTTACCCAGCGATCAAGACCATCGAGCGCGCCTTCGGCAAGCCCGGCGCCGCCGAGCTCGAAACCGGAATTCTACCCATCGCGGCCCGCTTTCCCAAGCTAGGCGCCTGGATGGCAAAGATCGAAGCCTTGCCCGGCTACGACGCGACCTACCCGCCGCACTGGCGCGAGGGTTGACGGTGACGCCGCCGAACGAGCGTTCCGGCGGCCGCCAGCACGACGCCTAGCCAAGGTAAGGTTCCCGCATCCGAGGGCGCCGTCCGACAGCCACATCCCCCGTCCGAATCGCCGAGCTCGGCCTCGCCGCTCGCGCCAGCCCCCGCTCCCATCCCCCCGCCACCGCCCGCTCCGGAAGGCGCGGGGCAGGGGTGGGCGGTGCGCCAAACATCGAATTGGCTGCGCAAGGCCTGGATGGGGCTGGCCGGCGACACGTCCGGAATACTGATGCGAACCGCCGTTCCAGAGGCGGTCGTCACGTCCAGGAAGGCGCTGTTTGCGGGGCGCCCTTCGGGCGTACAACGGGAGTCACCTTCCCCCTCATCGTCGGCCGCCTCCAGGGCAAGCATCAAGCGTTCGGCAAGGTCGCAGCCTCCGCTCTCGAAGCCGTCAAGGGCTTGAACCAACGTCGCTTCGCTCGTCAAGATGTTGCCCAAGGCGCCCACGCGGAGCGCGCCCAGATCGCGCTGTTTGTCGGCGGCCACGGGTAAGGCCTCCGGACCGGTCCAGGTGGCGATGCCACCCGTCACGTCGACCACGCCGTATTGCATCTTGGGCGCTTGCGAGTGCGCAGCGGCGTCGCTGACCGCCGCGAGCACCTCCTGCGCAGTCGCCCCGCCTTCGAGCAACGCGAGGCCCTCGGCCTGCGCAACTTCGTCGAAATTCGCCTGCGCGACCAGGGCGCCCCGACCCTTGGCGCTGCTGTAGATGCGAATCACCTCGTAAGGGACGCAGGATGCACCGGCGGCTCCCACCTGGGCGTTGGCGGAGTCCACCGCGATGATTGAATACGTCGCCTGGGCCGGGGTGGGCGCGAGAAGTGCGATGATTGCCGTGGTGACGGCGATCTTGCGACGGGGGGCGCTCATCATCCGCGGCCTGCGAGGTGGTGGGGGTCTTGGGACAAGCGGCGAAGGTCGGAGGTCATGGAGGCGCGCGAATGATGCCACGGCGTGGTGGTCTGGGAACAGCCGACGCTATCCAACCAGCGCCACCCGGTCACCGAATACCCCAGCTACCCAACCGCCGCCACCCGGTCACCGAATACCCCAGCTACCCATCCACGGTTACGAACCGGGCGCTCGGGTGACAGATCAGACCGGGAGCCTAGGTAACACCGGGTAAACCGGGAGCCTGGGTGACACATGTCGTAGAGCACGGCGCAGGAGGAACGCCGTTGCCCTGGAAAGAGACATTCCCTGTGGATGAGAGACTTCGTTTCATTTCGTTGGTCAACGAGTCGGACGAGACCTTTGAGAGCCTTTGCAAGCAGTTCGGGATCAGCCGTAAAACCGGCTACAGGTGGGTGGATCGATACGAGAAGCTGGGACCAAGCGGTTTGGAGGAGCGCGGCCCGGTGGCGCTCACGTTCCCGCACGCGACGCCTGGAAGCGTCGTGACGGCGTTGTTGGAGCTGCGGAAGGAGAAGCCTACGTGGGGCCCGAAGAAGCTCCAGGCGCGGCTTGCAGGCCTCGGCATGGGGCATGTTCCCGCGGCTAGCACCATCGGTGAGCTGCTAAAAAAGCTGGGCGTTTTGCCGGCGATCCTCAGGGTTTGTTACAAGCACTGGCGCGCTCAGGCCATATTTCAGCGCGCTCTATCAAAAAAGTAAACGCACCTTCGCTTCAAATTCCCACATCGCGGAGAGCATGGCTTGACAGAGGAATGAGAATGCACGGCTAAATTCATACCAGCACGTCGTACTTTTTCCTTTCCCACCCGGCCCGAACCGCTGAAGACGTGATCTGGGGCACGCTCGTGAAACTCACGGGCGGCCAGTACAGGTAACGAGCAAATCATGCCTGGGAGGGCCTTCAGCCCTTTGCTATCGTCTTCCCTGCCTCTGGCGTTCATCCAGCGTGGCGACAAGCAGGGGGAGCACAGCGCGGTCCTTGGGCCGCCCGGCGCGCCCCTTCACGACGATCAGCCGGGAAAGACCGAGCACCCGCAGCGGAAACCCCTCTTGCTCGAGCACGAAGGTGTCTGCCAGGATCTCGTCGTAGCCCTCTCCGTCACCAAGCTCGCAGAGCACGTCGAGGATACCGAGGTCGGTCTGGAGGTTGACGTGACCGTGGCCAAGGAGTGCATCCTCCTTCGGGGGCAGGCGCCGGTTCGCGAGGTCGAAGCGGGCGTAGGCCCCGTGGGACAGCAGAAAGGACAGCAGGCGAGCCACGTTCTCGGGCGTCCTCTGGTGCACGATGTCGAGGTCCTCGGTCACGATGGGCGCACCCTGGAGCACCGCGGCCATACCTCCGACGACCACGAATTCGACCCCGGCCTGGTGCAGGCCAAGCAAGATCGTCTGGGTGCGTTGCTCAATGGCCACGGAGCTTCGCGATCCCGTTCCAACTATTCACGGCATGGCGAAGACGCTCCGCGGGGGTGCGCTCGAGAGCGGCGCGGATCTGCGAGCGATCCACGTCGGTGACGGCGGCCAGAAGGTCGGGGTCCTCCACGGCGAGGCGGCGCAGCTCGGGCCCGCACACCGGGTCGTCGAAGACTTCGGCAGAAGGCATGTGAAAGTACGCGCCGAGCGTCTCCGCGCTGAGCGGATGGCCCTCCTCGTCGACGAGCACATGCGTGGTCACACGCTGGGACATGGTTCGGCTTCTCTGCGAGCCCGGTGACGGCGATCGTCGTCATCTCGGGTCAGCGAGAGGAGCGTACCACAGCTTGTCCACGTAGGGCTCACCCTGTTCTTCAAGGCGCACCACAACGGGCGGCGTGGCAATGCGTCCTGGGATCAGCCGCACATGGCGTTTGGCAGCGGCCCGCTGTCGATGCTCGGCGACTCCACAAAGTCAGCCTGAACATGGTAATCTCGCGCGACGTCTTCTGCCACAGATCACCCGCTGCCGCCTTCTCCCTTAGCGACTCGCAAGCGTGACCCCACCCCCGAGCCCACCGCACCCTTCATCAGACGCTCCGAGCCCTCGCGTTCGCGCGCTTGTTGGGGTCCTGCTCGGAGCGGGGATCCTGCTTTTCCTGCTGCCGGTTGTTCTCTCCGTTCTTGCGGTCTTCGTCGCGAGCATGGTGTTCGCTGCGGCCATTGCGCTTGACCACACGGGCGGTCTGGACCCGCGGGTCTTCGGTTCGGCGCACTTCGGTGTGTTGTTGCTGATCGCCGTAGTCGGATTCGCGTTCGCCTGGCGAAAATTTCACCGTCCTTCGGCCGGTGGGACGGATCAGGTGGTGGCGTTTCTCGCGAAGTCCCCGTGGCTCGTCGTGTTTCTCGTGATGTCGACAAGCACGGTTACCGTTGTCCGGTTGACCTGGGGCACCCGATGGCTGCCCTCCGAGATCCCGGCGGGACTGCTGCTGAATGACTTGTACCTGCTCATTTGTGGAGGGCTGTTTCTTGCCGTTTCCGTCTTGGTTCGGTTGAGTCGCACGCTCTACCAGTCGGCGACGGCGAGCCGCTATCGGGCTGGGGTCGCGACGGGGGTGTTGGTCTCGCTCATTGCGGCATTTGGGCCCAGTGGCTTGCGCAGCGGCGCCGAGACAGCGGATGCCCCTGTCGTCGAGCGCTGGGCTAGCGTTGCGCGCCAGACGACTCTTTCCGCACCGTCTGTGCTCGAAGGCGAGCGGCTCCTGCTGGTTGCGGCCGACCAAATCGTCGACCCCCCACCTTCACCCACGCCAGCAGCCACGCCGGCTCCGGCACAGGCTCCGGTCCAAGCCACTTCACCATTCCTTGACGACCAGGCTTTTTCCCAGTGCCTTATGGAGCTTGGGGCCCACGACGAGAGGATGGTCGTCGACTACGTCCAGCGGATTTTCCGCATTCCCCGCGAAGATGCCCTGGACCTCGTCCGAGACACGCTCGTTGATGTATGCGTGGCTCACGCGCGAAAGCCGTACCTGCGACTCGGTGCCGTGCTCATGACGGCGGCTCAAAACAGTGCGCGCAGCGATTGGAAGCGGAGGAGCCGGTTTCGGTGCGGAATTACGGAGGAGCCGGCGAGCTGCACCCCGGCGCCGGACGAGAACGTTCGCTTTGCGAGCGAGCAGCAGGTTCTCCAGCGTGCCCTATGCGACGAGGACGAGCAGCACCGGGCCGTCATCTATCTCCGCCTCCACGAGGGCCTCGAATTCGCCCCCATAGGAAGGGAGCTGGGTATCCCCGAGGACCACGCGCGCGCGAAATACAACAACGCCATTCGGCGGCTCAAAAGTCGCATCCAAGAGGCCTGCGGCGGGTAGCAAAAAAAATCGACCGGGGGCTTATACGAAACGGCCTCATCGGAGTCGGGGGGACGCGAAACGACGGCGCAGTGCCGTCGCCGCGACCCAAGGAGCGCCCCCATGCCCCCGATTTTACCCCTCCCGCCCACGATCAACATGCACATCGTCGGCCACTGCAACTTTGCTTGCGCCTATTGCTATGCCCGATTCGAACGGGCAAAGACCTACCTGTCCCTGCGTGCTGGCTTCGAAATCCTTCGCCAGGCGCGCGACCGGGGGGTTCGCCGTGTCACCTTTGCGGGGGGCGAGCCCACCCTGCACAAGGATCTGGGAGCGCTGCTCCGGCGCGCAACCGAGCTCGGCTTGATCACGAGCCTCGTCACCAACGGAAGTCGCCTTGACCGCGACACCTTCCGTGAGCTCTTCCCTTGGCTGAGGTGGCTGGTGCTGTCGAGTGACTCGCCGAACCCAGAAATCAACCAGGCCATGGGTCGACGCCCCAAGCGACTCGGCATGGTAGGAGCCGCTTCTATCGAAGACGTTGCCGCGCAGGTGCACGAATGGAACCGCCCGCGGCCAAGGCAGGACGCCATCCGCCTCAAGTTGAATGTGGTCGTCACCTCGCAGAACGTTCACGAAGATCCCAGCGACTGGCTGCGCAGGCTGGGGCCAGAGCGAGTGAAACTACTTCAGTGTGCCATCATCCCCGGCGAAAACGACGATGCCGAATGGCTCCGCAGTCCAAGCGAGGCCTTTCAAGCGTACGCTGCGCGTCTGCGACACCTTGACGCCGAAGGCATCACCGTTGTGTCCGAGACGTCGGAGGACCTGCTGGACAGCTACGCCATGGTCGACCCGAAAGGACGCTTCCGCCAAGCGCGGGCGGGTGGGTACGTGGAGAGCCAGCCGATTCAGGACGTGGGCCTCGATGCCGCGTGGGCAGAGGTGGGAGGGTGCGACATGGAGCGCTTTGAGCGGCGCGGAGGCGACTACGACGACGGCGCGCCCGCGCCGGGAATTCGGGCTCCCATCGTGGCGTTGGAAGGGCTGGACGGCTCCGGCAAGAGCACGCTTGTGCAGGCGCTGGCGGCGGCCCTTGGGGCGGAGGTGATTCGGTGTCCCTTGGAAGGGACGGAGGCCGAGCGAGAGGCTGCCGACGCGAGCCCCCCGGCGGAGCGTCGGGCCTGGTACATGAGGGCCTACGACCACGCCATCAAGCGCGGGAACGAGCTGGTCTTTGCGGGGACACCTGTCGTGATGGACCGGTCCTATGCCAGCACGCTGGCTTACGGCGCCGCCGAGCGTGGCAAGGTTGCCAACCTGGAGGACCTTCCCATGGGCCTGCAAATCCCCGATATCGTGTTGCTGTTGGAAGTCGAAGAAGATGAGCGGGTGCGCCGCATTGCGACGCGGCAACGGCTCGAAACGGAGGAAGAACGTCGCTTGCGCGAGGACTCCGACTTCCGGAATCGCGTCCTCGCCGGGTACCACGCGCTCGGCGCCGTGGGACTCGACGCGAGCCGCCCTCCGGCGGATGTCCTCGCCGAAGCTATTCGAGCGCTGAAGGAGGGAATCAGACTCGAAGGGGTGCATCGTCCGGACAGCGTCGTCTCACCGACGATGCGGAATCAGGACAACGACGGGAGCGTTTTGCCGCCCACCCGCGGAGGAAGCCGATGATCGAGTACGAAGCGTTCGCTGGAAATGCCCCCGCCCTGACCCTCTACGCCTGCGCTGTGCCTCCGGAGCAAGGTCTGAAGCTTTTGCGACGACAGCTAGAAGATGGCTCCTGGCGGCAGGACCCGGGGACCTGGTTTTGGTACGCCCGCAACGTTTGCCTTGGGAACTCACCCGGGCGTTCACTTGAGCTGGTCGACCTCCAGACCGAGCTGGTGCGCCAAATCATGGCAACGCCGATTGGTCCCGACGCGCACGCCGTGTTGCCCTCGCTGTTTGACCTGAACAGCTTCGACCCCCACGCGCCGGAGCTTGCCCAGCTGCGTGATTGGCTGGTTGAGCATGCAGGGCCGGGAGAGGCGTCGCTGGTGGCCGACGTCTTGACCAAGGGCATCTTACACCGCGCGATCGACGAAGACATCCGTGCCGCCGAAGCGTTCTTCCAGCCCCTGCTTGAGTGGCTCCTTCGAAACGGCGCGGCCGAGCTCCGCTCCAAACGCCGCGTTGACCTCGTCCTTCGCATGGCTGCCACATGTCACGAGGTGGGGGCTGATCCATCGACGACCCTTTCCGCACTGCGCTATTTGCTGGTCAACGAAGGCAGGATGCCGTGGGGGCGAGTCTCCGCAACGTACGACTTCTTCCGCGTTCCACTTTTTCGTGCCATCGAGGGAATCTTGGCCTTGCCGACGGGAGGCTCGGGTTTCGGTATTGCGCTGGCCCAGACCGCCGGCACGCCAGACGGTCGATCCGTCGTGCTGCAGTTTCTACACGGCGAGCCCGACTTGCTCCCGTTTCCGCGTCTCCGCGAGGTTCTGTTTCGCGGACTGTTCCGCGGTGAGATCGAGCCGCCTCGAACAAACATCCTCTCCGAGCTATGGTCCGCGGCACTCGATGGACCCTTTCCCGGAGACGAGGTGGCAACCTTCGCGACGGCGGATGCTCTGGAATCTGCATTTCAAACGTTGCGACACCTTCCATTGGGGAACCCCTGGCTGGGTAGGCTACCACCGGACGCCGGTGAGCGACGCCTTTGGGGCCGCCGCCTGGCGCGGGAAGCCATTCGCATTTGGGGGCTTCACGGCATTGCCAACCATCCCGATATCAACGCGCCTCGCGTAGATCGGGCCATTGGTTTCGGCAACGACCCGTCATTCGACTTAGGCCTCCGCGACGGGTTGGAGGAAGCCCTCGCGCTCCGCGACGGTGATTCGCCTTCGCTCGCGCTTCAGATCCTTCGCGAACATCCGGACGAGCGGCGTGCGATCCACTCCGCCCTGCGCGCGCTCGCGCCTCACGCGGAACGAAGGGTCGGAGCGACTCCCGCGCCCCACAGTCTTGCCTCGGTCCGCGAGCGCCTGCTGTCCATCCTTCACGCGCCGTGGTTCGAGCCCGTAGGTGGGGTCGATCTGACTACCCTTCTGCAGGGAGCCCGCGACGTCGAACTGGGCAGCCTGGGCAACGAGGACAAGGTGGCTATCGCCGACGCCCGTTTGAAAATCGACGAATCAGCACTGTTGGACTCCATCGCCACGGAACTGCCAGACGAAGAACAGGTCGCCCTGGGTCTCATTTATGTGGTGCACGAGCTGGTCCACATGCAGCAGGGGATTGCCGCCAAGGCCCGTGTCACTGACCTTCGGTCCACCGGTGCCGAGACAACGCTGCTCCACCTCGATCTTTCCGCCGACCATGCGACGGCTCTGATTCTAGCCAAGGCCATCCCGAGGTGGACACCCATCTGGCTCAAGGACCTGCAGGGCCGCTCTCTCGTCCGCTTTCCATCCGGCCCCCTGCACACGAGCGCTGCCCGGGCGCGTAAGGCCCAACGGCATGTCGCTTTGCGCCTTGACTACCTCCTGCGCCACCACCATCCCCAGCATGGGGCGCGGCTCGGCGGCGGCTACGCCTTCGCCGATTTCGGTCCCGCGGGGGGGCCGTTTCCTAGTGCTTGGCAGCGGCCCGCCCTCGCGCCTCCTGGGTAGCGCGCGCCTCGACGCGAAGGAGGCCGCGCTCCTGGAGCAGGGCGTTTCGGTGGTCCAGGGTAAGACTACCTCGGACCCACGCGAGGTCGACGCGCTGCTGACGCGCTTGGTCGCCGACCTGGAAGGTTAGGGTGGCTCCCGGCATGAGCAAGAGCGCGGTCGCGGCGCGAAGCCGGCGCCTGGTGCCTTGAAGGAACGAAGCCCATACGCCCCTTCACGAACCTTCGAATCTCAAACTGCCACGACAGCCGTTGCCGCGCGAGATGGCGCCCTGCAAGGCTCCTTGTCTACGCGGTCCCAAGCCCCCGTGCGCCACCCAAGGCAAGCGTCCTACCGTCCCATCGATAGTAGCCCCTTCGTTCAAGTTCCACCCCCGCAGGGAGCTTAAGGTCGCGTCGTCTCCAAACCCGAGAGGACCCCATGACAAGCTCCCCGTTGCGCTTCTTTTCACGACTTCTTCGCCTGCCTTTGACCGCCCTCGCCATGCTGGCCGCTGCGGGCTTGCCGGCTTGCGGCGAAGGCTCCGATACGACTTCGGAGCCTGGCTACGAGAGCCCTGCGCCTTCGCCTAGCCCTACCCCTCTGCCGCCTCCCGCGGCTCCGCCGCGAGTGCCGGTCGACCTGCCTGACCATGCCACGGAGATTGTCGAGTACGGCTCGGGGCCTACCACCGTGGTCTTCGAGTCTGGCCTGGGTAGCGACTGGAGCCCTTGGAAGAAGGTCGCCACCGAGGTCTCCGCGCGGGCGCGCACATTCGCCTATTCCCGGCCTGGATATGGGGACAGCGCCCCTTCGAGCTTGCCCCGTGACGCGAGCCACATCGTCGAGTCGCTGCGCGCTTTGCTCGTGTCGCACGGTCTTCAACCTCCCTATGTGCTGGTCGGACATTCGTTCGGTGGCGGGTACATGGAGCTGTTCGCCAAGGCGCATCCGGATGAGGTGCTCGGCTTGGTGCTTGTCGAGCCGCGGCACCGTGACTTTACCGCGGCCTGTGTTCAGGCCGGGTTCGAAGGTTGCGCCATTGACCCGGACGTCGTTGCCAGCTTGCCCCAGGTCCAGATCGATGAAGTTAACGCTTATCAGCAGATTTCCGGCGAAATTGCGGCGGCGGGAGGGTTTGGAGCTTACCCCGTGCGTGTCCTTACCGCGACGGCACATGGCTTCTCTCCCGAGGTCGAGGCGCTGTGGGAGTCGCAGCATGGAGCGCTTGCCGACGAGGCGTCGGACGGGGAGCAGACCATTTTCGAGGGCTTCGGTCACGTGCTCCAGATCCAACGGCCGCACGAGGTGGCTGAGGTGATCTTGAGCTTGGTCCCGGCGCCCGAAGGTTGAACCATAGGTGTTTTCGCACCCGGAGGAGTCATGAGCTTTCTGATTGGCGCCGCGTTGGCGCTCACGATTGGTCGTCTGTCCACATGGGTAGGTTTTGACCGAGACAAGTCGTTCTACCCCACCGTGCTGCTGGTCGTCGCTTCGTATTATGTGTTGTTCGGGGTGATGGGAGGATCGTTTGCTGCCCTGTTGACCGAGTTTGTCATGCTCGTCCCCTTCTTGCTGGCAGCCGTGCTTGGCTTCAAGAAGACGCCTTGGCTCGTGGTGTTGGGGCTCGCGGGGCACGGCATTCTGGACGCCTTTCATCCCCACTTGGTGTCTGACCCTGGCGTCCCGGTCTGGTGGCCCGAATTCTGTGCCTCTTACGACGTCGCCGCGGCGGGCTACCTGGCGACCCTGCTGCTGGCCGCACAGCGGCGTCTTGCCGGGCCCGAGCTTCGCTCGCAAAAGGCCACCTAGAGCAGCAGGCTTTCCGGTAAGCTTACCGGATGGGCACCAAGGCGCACGGACGAATCCTGTTTTGGGAAGGGGCCAGCTTGTGGATTCTCCGCGCGCCTCCCGGCGAAAGGTACCCGAAGACCGACCCCCACGCGCACCACGCGGTGCAGATTACGCTGGCCCTCACAGGGTCCGTCCACGTGGAGGGGGAAGGCGACGGGATATCCGGGGAGGCCATCGCGATCGCGCCCGACGCGCGCCACGCCTTCGAGGGGACGGGTCTCATCGCGCACCTGTTCGTGGCCCCCGATGGCAAGATCGGTCGTCAGCTCGTGCAGGGCCTCTTTTCGCAGGGGCCCATCGCGCCGATCCCGCTGAGCTCGCTCGGCGACCTCCGCGCGAGCTTGAAAGCGACCTTCGAAGAGCCCCAGCACACCGACGACGACTTGCGAGCCCTCGGGCGCGAGCTGGCGGCAAGGCTGGCCGGGGAGGGAGTGCGGATCGAGCCGCCCGACCCTCGGATCAGCCGGTTGTTGGCATGGCTAGGCCCGCGTCTGGATCAGGCGCTGACCCTGCGCGAGCTTGCCACGGTCGCGGGTCTGTCGCCTGGACGCACACGACACCTGTTCGTGGAGCGGACCGGCCTTCCCTTTCGCACCTACCTGCTTTGGCTGCGCCTGATGCGCGCGCTCGAGCTGTTCGTGGCCGGGGAGTCGCTGACCGATGCCGCTCACGGTGCAGGCTTCGCCGACTCCGCGCACCTGAGCCGCACCTTCCGCCGCATGTTCGGCATCGCCGCGGCGTCTCTTCGCGTTTAGCGTGGAGGCTGGAAAGGGTATGGTAAGGCGCGACCAAGTTCGCGTAGCATGCGCGGCGTCATGTTGTTGACGCTGACCACGACCCGCAAGCCGGCCCTCGACCTGGGGTACTTGCTGCACAAGAATCCCGCGCGTTGCCAGGCGTTTGCGCCAGGAACGTGTATCTTCGACCGGCACGGGATTGCGGCCACGAGATGTGTTGAACATCCCCCATTCCGGCTCGCGTTCGCGGAAGGAGACGGGCAGATTTCCGTCGATGAAGGCGCGCACTTCGTGGCGAAAGCCCAGCTCTCCCGGCGTGTCACGAAAGTCCATCCTGCCCCCTCCTGTACCGCATCAACGTTAACTTGGCCGAGCGCAGCAACGTATCGACAGCGCGACTGCCATCAGTGTACGAGCGCGCCGAGCTTGGACAAAGCGCAACAGATGCGCGTTGACGCGCCCGTGATTCCGTGAAACGATCCACTGACAATCGCCGCCGCACCGCGTGGTGTCCCGGTTGAAGAGACAGGGCGCGAGCCGATGAAATGTCCCA
>CAYLJT010000135.1:0-13258 GCA_964383995.1 uncultured Polyangiaceae bacterium | reverse complement strand
ATGCCGCCGACGCCGATCTCGTCGACGACGCGGTAACCCCCGAGGAAAAACGTCCCCGGTTGTTGCTTGTCCTTGCTCCGCGTCCCGGATTGGGAGCCGGGTCCACCGGGCGAGCCTGCCGCGGGGGGAGCGGGACGGGGCGGAGCTTGAGCCATAGAAGGAACGCGAGAGTCTAGCGCGAGTCCGCACGGACCCGCCACGATGGGCGAAAGTCTAGCGTCAGGTTGAGCGAAATTGCGTAAAAAGCAGCGAAGAAAAGCCGGGCACCCCCACGAAGCTGCTGGGAAAATGCCGGTTTCGCGCTGCAGCCGATTTTTGGGCCAGGGCGAGCCCGGGCGAACCTGGGGCTAGCACCTCGACTCTTGGCTGGCGTCGCAGACGCGCGCCGCGGAGCCCTAGGGAAACGGCTGGCCCGGCTGTCCGCGCTCGAAGTAGAACGAAAAAAAACCGTAGATTTCCGAGGTGCGCTCGATGGGGACATCGAGCGGTGTCCCTCCGAGCGGTGCGTCCCTCGGGTCGGCTACGGTGATGCGAAAATCGGGCACGTCGGTGAGCTTCTGCGCCGCGTCTTCTTCGTTCGGATCGCCGCTGAAAAGCGCGCTGAACGACACGGTGCCGCAGGTCGCGTAGAGCACCATGTTCTGGTTGTGGCACGAGCGCTGGAGGTAGAGCGACATGTGCACGATGGGCTCTTCGCCCTCCGCGCATTGATCACATTTTTGTGTCGTTGGCACGGAGCCAGGGGGCGCGACACCGGGCGGCAAGGCCACGCACTTCTTCACGGGGTCTGCCGAGCCCGCCGCGCGGATCGCCTCGATTTCGGCGCGAATTGCGCCCACGTCGTCGATCAGGACGCTGAGGCCATCGGAGACCTCTTGCAGGTCGTTGCCCCGTTGCACGCGTACCTGGAGCGTCGAGCGGTAGGGGACCGCCGCGAAGAAGTCCGGCCCCATGTCGTAGTCGTCGTCCTCGGGGTTCGTCGCGCCCTCACCCCAGCAATCTTTTGCGATCAAACGGTCGCTCTTCACTTCGCCGACGCCTTGGCCGAGGGAGCAGCCAAAGAGCAGCGAGCAGAGCAAGCAGCCGAAGAGGGGCGCGCGCACGGTGGGGTTCGTCCAGACTACGCGGGCGACGCGGGTTGCGCCATCGCCTGGCGCCCTTCGCGGGCCTCGCGCACCGACGTCGCGCGCACGATCGTCGCGCCTCCCAGCACGCGCTCGCCGTCGAAGGCCACGAGCACTTGGCCCGGCGAAACGGCTCGCACCGGCTCGACGAACCTCGCCACGAGGCCGCCTTCGCTGCGTTGCAGGACCGCGGGCGCGCCTTCGTGACGCGAGCGCACCTGCACCGTCGCTTCGCAGGGAAACGTCACGTCCTCGGCGAACGCTGGGTCGCTCAGCTCGGCGAACGCCGCGCGTAGATCGTCATCGTCACCGAGCCGCACAGCGCCCGTCTTGGCATCGAGCCCCACCACGTAGCTTGGCCTACCAAGAGCCACGCCGAGGCCCTTTCGTTGGCCGATCGTGAACTTGTGAATGCCCTCGTGCTGCCCGAGCTCGTGGCCTTCGCGGTCGAGGATTGGCCCGGGGCGCACGCGGCCGTCGGCGCGCTCAGCGACGAACGCGTCGTAGCGGCCCGCGGTTACGAAGCAGAGCTCTTGGCTTTCGCCCTTGGTCGCGCCTGGCAGCGCGCGCAGAACGGCCTCCGCGCGTACCTCGGCCTTGGTCGCCTCGCCCAGCGGGAGCAGCAAGCGTTGCAGCTCGTCCTCCCGGAGCATGTGCAAGAAATAGCTTTGATCTTTGGACCTGTCGCGCCCGCGATAGAGCCGCGCGCGTCCCTCGTTGTCTCGGACAACTCGCGCGTAGTGGCCCGTGGCGATGGCCTCGGCGCCGAGCCTATCGGCCAGCGGCAACAGCTCGCGCAGCTTCACCGTGCGGTTGCACGACACGCACGGGCTCGGCGTTTCGCCGTCGAGATACGCGTTCACAAACGGGTTCACCACGAGCTCGCGGAAGAGCTCCCGGCGATCGAACGTGTAGTGGGGGATGCCCAAGAAATCCGCCGCCCGCCGCGCGTCGTGCTGGTCTTCCGGGGCGCAACAGCGGCTTTTCTCCGCGTCCTCGGGGTAGTCCCAGAGGTGCAGCGTGACGCCCACGACGTCGTGACCTGCGTCGACGAGGCGAGCAGCGGCCACCGACGAATCGACGCCGCCGCTCATGGCGACGAGCACGCGCATGCCGCCTCCTACGACGCCTTCGCGGCGTGCGACCAGAGGGACGCTCGTTCGCCCTCCATTTGCGTCATTACGGCGGTCAGCCGTTCGGCGAGGGCATCGCATGCCTGGATCGCATCCGCCTCCTTTGGCGACTCGCTGTCGCGGGCGGAACGGGCCGCAGCGAGCACCTCGATGACCTCGCGGTGCAGCTCTTCGCCCGCGGTGACCACCCACGCGTCGAGCCGCTTGGCGAAGTCCTCGATCATTTCGTCGAGCTTCGGGCCCACCTTGGCGGCGGCCTCGCGCAGCGCAGCGGGAGCGAGCTCCTTCGCTTTGCGACGGGTCTCGTGCTCGACTTTGTCCTTCACGTAGACCGCGAGCACCGGCGCGGCGAGGGCCAAGAGCCCGCCGAGCAGCGCGTTGGTGAACATCATCCCGAGGCCCAGCGTGATCAAAACGACCACGCCCACGTCGTAGCCGAAGGTGTCCACCTCGACGTTGGGCGAGCGCACATCGGTGCCCAGCGTCTCGCTCAAGCGCTTCGCCACATCGCGCGCATCCTCCCGCACGAGGGCGATCGTGGCCTCGGCCAACTTCTCCAACGCGGCTGCGATCTCGGCTGTCTCGGACTGCGCCCACGTGGAGAAGGTTTTCTCCAAAAAGGCGCCCAAATGGCCTCGAATTTGATCGGCGGAGGCGGCGTCGATGACGTCCGGGAGCTGGCGGATCACGTCGTCGCAGAAGTGCTCCAGGTCCCTTCGGACCCACGCGCGGATGGCCGCGACCTCCTCGCGAATGGCCGCGCGTCGCTCCGCGATGGTGCGGCTTTGACCCGCCAGATCTTGCTCCAAGAGCGTGATCCTGCGGGTGAGCTCTTCCACGCTCATCGTGGCGGCGCGGCGCCTCGCGTCGATGCCCTTCTTCAGCACGCCGCCGGCATCGATGCCTTCACCGAGCGCGTTGTCGAGCAGGATGCGACCGCGCTCTTCGGCCAGGAACCGCATGAGGTGGTTCACGAGCTCGGGCATTCCGCTCGACGCGCCCTCGCCCGCCAACGCCTGTTCCGCAGAAACCGCGAAAACCACGGGGTTTTTTACCAATTTTCCAAGCTCGCCCTTGATGTAGCCGAGGGCTTCGGCCTCTTCGGCGCCCTCCCAAATGTCCTTCTTGGCGACCACGAACACGATCTTGTCGCGCGACTGCTTGAGCAGTTTTTCTTGCAAGAACGCGCGCTCGCTGTCCTTCACCGGTTGGCCCGCGTCGATCACGAAGAGCACCGCGTCGGACCGCGGAATGTAGCTGTAGGTGATGTCGGCGCGTTGCAACGACAGGTCGTTCACGCCTGGCGTGTCGACCAGCAAAACGCCCTGTTCGAGCAGGGGCGAGGGGAAGCCGACCTCCAGGTATTTCACCGAGTCCTTCGAGTCCTTCGTGGCCCCGCCGCTTACCGCGAACGAGCCTATCGCGTCGAAGGGCAGCTCTTCTTGCGAGCCGGAAGCGAGCACGAGCGAAGCGTGGGGCTCCTTGGACCAACCGATGTGATGGATGACCGCGGTGGTCGGCGTGACGCCCGTGGGCAGCACCGTGCGACCCAGCAGCGCGTTCACGAACGTGGTCTTGCCGTGGTTGAACTCGCCCACGACGACGAGGTGAAATCGATCCGCTTCGAGCTTGTGGACCACGTCCTGCGTGACGCGATTTCCAAGGCTTTTTGCGCCGATGTCCCCGGCCAAGTCGACGAGCGTTGAAAGGACGCGGATCACATCCGCGCGTTTTTCATGAAAGGTCTCGAGCATGGTGATCCTCAACCAACGACCTTGATGATGCCGTGGACCTTTTCGTCGACCTCCTCGATCGAAAGGCCGTCTTCTCCCGCGCCGACGTGCTGTCGGTAGAGCGCGCTCTCCGCGAAGGCGCGCATGGCGTGCACGCGCTTCGGCAGATGGGGGTGGCTCGCGAACAGCTCGGTGTAGCGTCCGACGCCCTCTTGCCCCTCGTCGTACTGCTCCAAAAACGCCTCCATGTTGAGCTCGTCGTAGAGCTTCTTCGAGCCCAGCGCGAGCTTGGCGATGGTGCGCGTCGCGACGTCGAGGTCCTTGCAGCACAACATCCCCGCGCGGTCACAGGTGACCTCGGCGCGGCGTGACCAGGCCATCAGCGCGACCCGCGCGGGGGCCGCAAACCACTGCAAAAACACCGACGCCATGCGCTCCAGGTAGTACATGGCGGTGAGGTAGACGACGTGGCTGTTGTGGATGTGGCCGCACTCGTGGCCGATCACGCTCATCAGCTCTTCGTCGCTGAAATGGTCTACCAACGCCGAGTGCACGAGCACGAACGAGTCGTCGTTGGTGCCGTAGGTCATGGCGTTGATTTGCGGGCTATTGACGATGTAAAGCGTGGGCGGCGCGATACCGAGGGTCTCGGAGCAGCGCTTGGCGAGCTCGTCCACGCGCGGAAATTGCCGCGGTCCGACCTTCACCGCGCGCCCCAAGAGGTCGTTCTTGCCGACCGCTTTGAACAGCCGCACGGCGGCCGCGACGGCCAGCTCCACGGGCTTCATTTTTTCGAAGGTCGCCCGGGTGTTCCGGTCCGAGACATAGGCGTAGGGCACGTTGTCGGACTCTTTGCCGCCCACGCGCTTGTCTCTGCGATCGTCGACGAAGGACTGAAAATCGAGCGAACCAACTTGAGCCATGGGGCGGCACCCTAGCGCGAGAGGGGCGGGGGCGCGAGGGACGCCCGGCCAACCCCGCCCGTAGGCTCAACGGGCCTTCTTTTTGCGGGTCAGCCGACGCAGGGGCGCCATCAGCGCGACGGCCCCGAAGGCCAACACGCTGAGCTTCGGAAGACGGCGTTTTCCTGCGGTCACCGAGCAATCACCGTTGCTGCCGCTGCACCCGCTGGAGCCGCTCGATCCGCCCGAATCGCAGCTCGATCCGGAGCTCGACGAATCGCCACCGCACGAATCGCCGCTGCTCGAACTGCTGCTGCCGCTGCAAGTATCGCCGCTCTCGGCCGACGAGCTACCGCCGTCGCACGAGCTGCCGCTGTCGCTCGATCCCGAGGAGTCGCCGCTGCACGTGTCGCCACCGCTATCGCCCGAGGAATCGCCGCTGCACGTGTCGCCGCTCGAGGACGACGAGCTGTTCGTGGTCTCGTCGTAATAGTAGTAGTCGTCGCCGTGGGTCTCGTACGTGTCGGCGGTGCCCGAGCACCCGCAGCTCACGTCGCTGTACACATTGGTTTGGCTGTAAACGACCTCGTTCGAATCGGTCCCTGCGCCCGTCGAGGGGTTCCCCGAGCCTGCGCTCGCGCCGCTGCCCGAGCCCGTGGTCGATGTGCTGCCATTGGCGCAATCGGAGACGTCGACGCTGCCCGCGTTGAGCCACGGATCCAGCCGCGCTTCGCCCGTGAAAACGATCGGCAGCGTGAGGCCCGCCGTGCCCGCTTCGATGAGCAACGTGTGCCGCGTCAAGAACGACGCCGAGGGGCTCATGCCTGCGAGCGCGAGCGCGAGATCATCCGAAATTCCGCCGCAACGAAGGGAATCCGCGGGGGTCTCGTTGGGCCCCGGGCCTTCGACGCACGAGCTCACACCACCGACTACGGCCAGCTTGCCCGCGGCGCACGCGGTCGACACGATCGACGTCGATGCCAACGAGGCCGCCGCTGCGAGGGTGCAGGCGGAGGTCTCCTGCGTCGTATCGCCGTAGGCCGACGCGCGCTCGAAGTAGGTCGTCACCACGCCGTTGACCGCGTCCGTCCCCCCGGCGATCGACAGGTTCTTGGCGAGCGCTTCGTGGCTCGACGCCTCCATCACGGTCCCCGTCGGGCCCACCGCCAACAGCGTTACTTCTCGCAGATCTTCGTAGGTCGATGACTGCGACGCGGCGTTCCAGCGCAGGGCGTCGACGTTCATGCTCGCCTCGACGGTCCCGGTCAGCGCGGCCCGTCCTTCGCCGATCGTAAAGGTCGTGACCACGAGGTTCTTGTTCGCCGCCCGCGTCAGCGCGAGGGGCACCATGGCAGGGCCGCCCTCCTGCACCACGCGCAGCGTCGGTGTCTCGGACACGCCGCCCGGAGCCTGAAAACGCGCTACGAAGAAGCGCACGCCGCTCAACGCTTCGAGATCGGCCTTGGCCTCGGGGGGCACGATCAGCCCGTACAGATCGGCCCACACCGAGACCATCCCCGCGTCGTCGAGGATCAACGCCTCGATCGCCGTCAGCGGGACGTCGTGCGCAGTGGAGCCGACGACGTGGAACGCATGGGGGATCGGCGTCTCACCGGGACATACCGCGCTCGCGCCCACGGGCGCGAACACGCGCGGCGCCGTCGCCACTTGCAAGGCCTCCAGCCACGCGTCCGAGGCCCAGTCGAGCACGGTCCCGTCGCTCACCGGGACGACGATGCCCACGGGCCCCGCCGAGGCATCGAACCGAAGATTCGACCACGTGGTCGTGCGCGACGCGCTCGCCGCTACGGCCACTTGCTGCTCCAGCGGCGCGAGGCCCTGGCTCGGCAACCACACCTCTTGGCTCCGGGCATCCCGCGCGAGACACGCGAGGACCGCCGCCGCACCCAGGGTCTGAAGGCTTTTCTTCACGCTCGCCCGGTTCGCAAGCACCGTGCCCCATCATAGACGCCCGGGACCCCGCGTGGCCTGTGCTCGTGCGGCCCAGGTCGAGAACGACGGTTCACGTTCAGCGTGGAGCACGTTGGCGTCGCGTTCGGATTATAGTCGGCCCGCTCGCGCCGCATGAAGTCCACCCTCCCGCCCCCCGCCGATACGTTGCCGCCGCCGCCTTTGGATTGGTCGGGCCGCCCGCGCTCGCCGCGTACCGTGGTGATCGGGGGAGGCAGGGGTGGAGTCGGCAAAAGTCTGCTGGCCGTCAATTTGGGTGTCTATTTCGCGCAGCTCGGTCGTGAGGTCCTGCTCTGCGACGCGGACCCCTTTGGCTCGACGCTGCACGCCTTGTTGGGCCTCGAACGACCGCCGCTGTGGGTGCCTAAGCTCGGTGACCGCGAGCTGCCCGAGAGGGTGCCGACGACGGTCCCCGGACTGGCACTCTTGCCAACGCCTTATGACCCCATGACGGCCACCCCCGTGCGGCGCAGTCGGGGCGCTCACTGGCTCAAACAGCTCGCCGAGCTGCCCGTCGACTACATCATTGTCAACGTCGGCGCGGCCACGACGGCGGCCTCGCTCGATATGTTGCTGTTGGCCGATCTCGGGGTGTTCGTGACTTCGCCCGAGCCCCTCGCGGTCGAGACGACCTATGGAGTCTTGCGCTCCATGTTCGCGCGCAGTGTGCGGCGCTCGCTGATGAAAGAGCGCTTCAAGCTGCGGGTGCTGGAAAGGGCCCTGTCCGAGCTGCCACCCATGGCCAGCCCGCCCGAGCTCGTGAAGCAAATCAAGCGCTACGACGACAACGTCGCGCGCCTCGTCGCCGCCCAAATGGTGCGGGTGCGGCCGGCCCTCGTCATCGGTCAAACGCGCCTGCGCTCCGACATCGATCTGGGGCCCGCGATGGCCCACGTGGCCGATAGGTTCTTGGGGCTCGCGCTCGAGTACCTGGGTCATATCGAGCACGACGACGCCGTGTGGTTGACGGTCCGCCGCAGACTGCCTGTTTTGATCGACAGCCCGACATCGAAGAGCGCGCGAAACATCGAGCGCGTGGCGCGCCGCGTATTGGCCCTCTTGGCCACGCACGAGGGGCGCCTGGCCGAAATGACCGCCGCGCAGCGCTCCGCCACGTTGCGGGGCAGGCCCCCCGAGACGCTCTACGACGTGCTGCGCTTGGTTAGGACCGCTGCGGACGACGAGATCCGCCGGGCTTACAAGCGGCAACGGGAGATTTTTCGGGAAGGCAGCGTTCCCATCATGGGCGTTGTCCGAGACGACGAGCTACGCGCCGAACAAGCGCGCATCGAGGAGGCCTATGACACTCTGCTCGACCCGGTGCGCCGGAGGGCCTACGACATTTCGGTCTTCCCCGACGATGTGCCGCAGAGCGTGGCGCCGGCCCGCGTGACCGATGAGGCCAAGAAGCGCGAACTGGCCTATTTGCAGGCCGAGCTGAACCGCGAGATCGGGCCGGAGACCGAGTTTTCGGGCAACCTCCTCAGGCGTGTGCGCGAGTCGCGCGACGTGGAGCTCGCGGAGATCGCCCAACACACGAAGATATCGCTCATGTACCTCGCGGCCATCGAGTCCGAGAACGTGCGAGAGCTGCCCGCGTTCGTCTACGTGCAAGGTTTCTTGAAACAATACGCCCAGTACCTCAAGCTCGATGCCAATCAGGTCTCGAAGACCTACATGCGTCGCTTGCGGGACCTCGTCGAAGACGCGCCGCCCCCGAGGAGCGGTGGCTGAGCAAAGCGCGCGGAGGAGCGCCTCCCTGGCCACGGCGGTCGTCTTCGTCGCCGCGCTCTTGCCGCGTTTGTACGTGGCTATCGCCTGGGCCCGCGAGCCCGTGTGGGACGGTCACTACTACGATTTTGGCGCGCGGCGCATCGCGGAGGGGCTAGGCTATTCGGATGATGTCAGTACGCCCTTCGGCGTCGTCTGGCATCCATGGTGTCACTACCCCGTTGGCTACAGCGGCTTTCTGGCCATCGCGTACCTGCTATTCGGCCCGAGCACGCTCGTCGCGACGCTTGCGAACGCCCTCGTGGGCGCGGCCACCGCCGCCGTCACGCACCGCCTCGGCCTCCGCATGTTGACGCCTCGGAGGGCCCTTGTCGCGGCGCTCCTCGTCGCCCTCTCTCCGGGTCTGATCGCTTATACGGCCCTCTTGATGACAGAGCCCTTGGCGGGCTTTTTGGTGGTCCTCGCCGCGTGGCTGGGGGCGCGGGGCGGACGTCGCGACTGGATCCTCGCCGGGGGAGCCTTGGGCTTGGCGACGCTCGTGCGACCTCAAAGCCTCTTGGTCTTACCCCTGCTCGTCTTCCTGGTTTCCAGGGAACAGCAGGAGACGGCGTGGGTGTGGCTCAGGCGGGCTCTGCCCAAGGTGGTCATTGCGACGATTGCTACCTTCGTCGTCGTACTGCCCTGGACGGCGCGCAACTGCCGGGTCATGGACGGCTGTGCGCTGGTATCCACGAACGGCGGCTGGAACCTGGCGATTGGCAGTTTCCCCAGGGCCACCGGTCGCTTCGAGACACTGAAGGCCAGCGATGGCTGCACCGTCGTCACGGGTCAGGTCCAACAGGATCGTTGTTGGATGGACGCCGGAATCGGCTGGATTCGCGAGGATCCCGCGCGTTGGGTAGGCCTCATGCCCAAGAAGCTCGCGTATACGTTCGACCACGAGAGCTTCCCCATTGGCTACCTGGCCGAGGCGGATCCTGCGGCGTGGCCCGAAGAGCGCAGGGCGGACGGTCGTCTCTTCCTCACGGTAAGCTACGGTGCTCTCCTGTTTTTGGCCGCCCTCGGCGCGGCCGGCCGTCCGAGCGTACGAGGTAGCCTGATTCGCGCGCTGGGCGACGGCGCCCCACTGCTCTTTGCGCTCTACCTGGGCTATCGCGCGCTGACCGTCGACGAGCACCGCCTATGGCCGCTCTCCATCCTTATCCCGCTCGCGGCCTTGATACCCAAAAAGCGCCCGCCGGCGCGGGCCGGCATCACCGCCTTCCTTTCGCTCTTCGTCGGCAGCGTGGCCCTGACCCACGCCGTGTTCTTTGGCGAAGACCGCTATCACGTGGTGCTCATCCCTGCCCTCGCGTTGCTGGCCGCCAGCATATTTCGCAGTGATCGGGACCAGGTAGCTTTGCCGGCGCCCCATTGAAGCGTACCATCGCGAACGAGGAGCCTTGCCATGCCCCACCTCGAGCTCGTCCCCAAAGACCAGATCTCCAGCTTTCGAAAGCTCGCCATCGGCACCTGGCGCGTGGCGTACGACCCCACGGTCTACGGCACGCTGACCATACGCATGGAAAAGGCCGTCGACTACATCCAGCAGTTTCGGCGCAAGACGGGCCGCCACCTGACCGTCACGCACCTCGTCACCAAGGCTGTCGCCGAGGCCCTGAAGCGTTGTCCAGACGCCAACGCCATCCTGCGTTTCAACCGCATCTACCTGCGCAAGCACGTCAACATCTCCGTCCTCGTGGTGCAGACCGACGAGGGCTCAGGCAAGGTCGATCTGACCGCCGCGAAGATCGCAGATTGCGACAAAAAGAGCCTGGTCGACATCGCCGACGAGCTCGACCGCGCCGTCAAGAAGGCGCGGAGCCGCGAGGACAAAGCGCTCGAAAAGGGCAAAAACACGATTCAGCTCATCCCGTACATGTTCATGAACGTGTTCCTGAAGGTGATCGCCTTTTTGATGTACACGCTCAACATCGACCCCCAGCTCTTTGGCATGCCAAGGGACGCGTTCGGGTCGGTGACGATCACGAACGTCGGTTCGCTAGGCCTCGACGTGGCGTACGTGCCGCTCGTGCCCTACACCCACGTGCCCATCTTCGTCGCGCCCGGCGAGGTCAAAGACGTGCCCGTCGTGGAAGACGGCAAGGTAGTGCCTGGCAAGATCATGAACGTCAGCGCGTCCTTCGATCACCGCTTCATCGACGGTTACCACGCGGGCGTGCTGTCGAAGACGTTGCGGACGATGTTGGAAGATCCGTTTGCGTCTTTTGACGACCTGCGTGAGCTCGATCCCATCGGCGCGGCGGACTAGCCCTTCAGGGCCTCAAGACGCCGCGCGCTTCGCGACAACCCGTTGCTCGATCGCCCCGAAGATACTCTGCCCCTGCGCGTCGCGCATCTCGATGCGCACGCTGTCTCCTGGTTTCAGGAAGGCCGTGCGCGGCGCGCCGTGGTCGATCGTTTCGATCATCCGCCGCTCCGCCAGACAAGAGATTCCGCGCGCTCGATCTTCGTTCGAGACGGTGCCGCTCCCGAGGATGGTGCCCGCGGTAAATCCCCTTGTTTTTGTGATGTGCGCGAGCAGATCGAAAAACGAAAAGTGCATCTCCGGACCCGCGTTCGGATCCCCGGCGAGCTCACCATTCAGGTAGGAGCAGAGGGGTAGGTGCAAGCGCCCGTCGTGCCAGGCATCTCCCAGCTCGTCGGGTGTCACCGCCACCGGCGAGAAGGCCGTGGCGGGCTTGCCCTGGAAAAAGCCGAAGCCCTTGGCAAGCTCGGCGGGGATTAAGTTACGCAGGGTGATGTCGTTGGCCAGCATCAAGAGGCGCACGTGCTTTGCCGCCTCCTGAGCGCTGGTCCCAAGCGGCGTGTCGCCCAGCACGACGCACACCTCCGATTCGAAGTCGAGGCCCCATTCCACGTTGGGAAGCTCCATGGCGTCGGTCGCGCCCAGCATGATCCCGGAGCCCCCCTGGTACACGAGCGGGTCGGTGTACAACGTCGGTGGTAGCTCGGCGCCGCGCGCCTTGCGCACGAGCACCACGTGGTTGAGGAACGCCGAACCGTCCACCCACTCGTAAGCCCTTGGCAAGGGCGCCGCGCAGGCCTCGGGCGAAAATGTCTCGGACACGGTCCGCCCTGCCTCCAACGCCGCCGAGAGGGCCTGGAGCGCGGGCGCGACATTGTCCCAGTCGTCGAGCGCTGCCTGCATCGTCGGCGCGATCGAGGTTGCCCGCGCCATGCGGGTAAGATCGCGGCTTACCACCACGAGCTCACCGTCGCGGGTGCCATTTCTGAGGCTTGCCAGTTTCATCGCCGTGCTCCGCCTGCTATCGCTCAGCCGTGGGAGAGCACGCCGCGGCGCTCTTGGTCGCGCTCGATCGAGCGGAACAGCGCGCCGAAGTTGCCTTCGCCGAAGGAGTGGTAGTTTTGCCTTTGGATCATCTCGAAGAAGATCGGACCTACCACGTTGCGCGTGAAGATCTGGAGCAGGTATCCGTCGTCGTCGCCGTCCACCAGCACCTGCAGGGCGCGGATGGCGGCCCGGTCTTCCCGCACGTCACGCACGCGCTCGAACACCGTTTCGTAGTACTCCGGATCGATGTCCAGGGTCTCCACACCTTGATCTTTGAGCCCGTGGAGGCTTGTCACGAGGTCCTTCGACAAAAGCGCCACGTGCTGGATGCCCGCGCCCCGGTGCTCGCGCAAATACTCTTCGATTTGGCTCTTTTCTTCGTTGCCCTCGTTGAGCGGAATACAGAACTTACCACAGGGGGAGCGCAGCGCGTACGACGAGAGTCCCGTTTGTTCGCCGCGGATCTCGAAGTTTCGCACGTCGGTGAAGCCGAAGACGTCTTTGTAGAAGCGACGCCAGTCTTCCATGGTGCCCTTGGGGACGTTGTTGGTCAGGTGGTCGATGGCCACAAAGCCTCGGTCCTTCACCAGCACGGGCACCTCCAGGCGGTTGAAGCCGAGCCGGAAATTGCGCCGCTTGTCGAGCAAGTGAATCAGCGATCCACCCACGCCGTACACGGCGGGCGCGCCGAAGGGCGAGGGGCCCACATAGCGCGTTGCGCCCCTCTCCACTGCCGCCGCGATGGCTTGCTCTTCGTCTTCGACCCATACGCCAATCGAGCTGATGGTAGGTCCGTGGGCCTCGGCAAAGCGCATGGCAAACGAGCCGGGCTCGCGGTTTACCAGGAACCGGACGCCGTTCTGCTCGTACAGATCGACCCGCTCCGTGGAGTGGCTGCGCGTCAGCGAGAAGCCGAGCGCCTTGCACAGGCGGTCGATTTTCTTCAGGCCTTCTTCTGTGGGGGCGGAGAGCTCGATGCAGGCAATGCCGTCCATGCCTGTGGGGTTACTGCGTGTCATCTCAAACTTCCTTCTTCGTCTGCCAGCTCTTCCAGTAGTCGGGGACCTCGACGGCGCGCGCCGCGCTCGTCAAATCGAGGGGATTTCGCGTATCGATCATGACGGCCACCTCGTCCGTGCGGAGCTTCGACTCGGCCCGCTCCGCGGCGCCCGGTTGGGGCCCGTGGTGGATGCCCTGGGGGTGGTGGGTCACCATGCCAGCGCGCATGCCCGCGCGACTGAAGAAGTCTCCCCGGTGGTAGAAGAGCACCTCGTCGTAGTCGATGTTCGAGTGGAAGAACGGCACCTTC
>CAYLJT010000134.1:0-13288 GCA_964383995.1 uncultured Polyangiaceae bacterium | reverse complement strand
CGGCAAGCTGCTCGTCGTGGCCGGCTCGACCCTCACGCTCCGCTCTCTGCCGGACGGCGCCCTGATCAGGTCACTCGCGAGCGCCATCTCATCCTGTGTGGCCGTCACCCCGGACGGCAAGCTGCTCTTTGCGGCCATCGGAGACGAGATCTCGGTCTTTTCTCTCCCGGACGGCAGCCTCGTCAGAACATTCACAGATAACGGCCGAGGAATCCTGGCTCTGGCGGTCAGCCCAGATGGCAAGCTGCTCGCCTCGGGCAGCCGCACCAAGACCATCAAGCTGTGGTCCGTTCCAGACGGCGCCCTGGTTGAGACTCTCCCTGATGATGTCGGCAGTGTCCAGGGCCTGGTCCTGGTCATCAGCCCGGATAGCAACCTGCTTGTTTGTGGCAGCGCAGAAGGGAGTATCAAGCTGTGCTCTCTGCCGGAAGGCGCCCTCATCAGAACACTCCAGGACCACGGCCAAGACGTCCTGGCTCTGGCAGTCAGCCCGGACGGCAAGCTGCTCGTCTCGGGCAGCAGAGACAACGCCATCAAGCTGTGGTCGCTGCCAGACGGCGCCCTGGTCAAGTCGCTCGTGGGCCACCGTGACTCTGTCTCCGCCGTGGCCATCCGCCCGGACGGCAAGCAGCTCCTCTCCGGTGGCGGAGACGGGACCATCAAGTCGTGGTCCCTGCCAGAGGGCGTCCCCGGCCGTTGCCTTCTGGATCTCGAGAGTTCCCCTCGCGAGGTAGAGGGCATGACCTACACCGCTCGCGACGAGCACGGACAAACCATCAGTTACACGCTTCCCTGCGGGTCGCCTCTTCCTCCGGAAGCGATCTGCACCTGCAACTGCGTGCCGGGCAGCATGGCCGCCCCAGAGAAGCCCTTCTTCGCGCCGTCGGGACCATCCGGAGGCGGCGATTCCCACTGCACATGCAACCTGGTGTGTACCTGCCTGGCAGTTTGACCGGCAAAGAAGCTACTGACGCGAGATAATAACGCTCAACTCTCCCCCAGGGACCAAACAGAACGCAGCCTTGACCGACGGCAGACGGCGGGGATGTCACGAGCGCGAGCGAAGCGCCTCCGTGGACGACAGCGTAGCGCGGAGGCGCTCAGGTTCCCCCGGGGTTGCGATGAGCGTCCCGGCCGTGCGACGCTACGGCTCTAGCGTCATCGCCATGACACGGGAACGGAAGAAGAACCTCGCGCTCAACGCCCTGCTCGCCGCGATGGTGGTGCTCGTGGGCTGCGGGCGATCCGGACTCGAAATCGGCGATGGTGGCGCCGGGGGCGGCCCGCAATCGGCCGAAACGACTGGCGGCGATCCCGCGGGCTCGACGACCGGGGGTGGCGGGCAAGAGCGGGAGTGCGAGCCGCTCTCTCGGGAGATCTGCGCCTACGGCGGCGAGCCGGAGACCCTGAACGTCGGTGCGTGCGTCGCCGGGAAGAGGACGTGCACTGGGGACGGCCAAGGCTTCGGCCCTTGCGAAGGCGAGGTGCTGCCGCTGGCGGAGAGTTGCGACACCGCCGCGGACGACAACTGTGATGGCGAGTCGAACGAAGGATGTCTCTGTGTTCCCGGATCGACGAAGCCCTGCTATTCTGGACCTCCAGACACGATGAACGTGGGCGCGTGTTTGGAGGGAGTCCAAGTCTGCGGTGCGAGCGGCACGGGATACGGGCCCTGCACGGGAGACATCGTTCCGGACGTCGAGTCGTGCCTCGATCCTGCTGATGAAGACTGCGACGGTGTAGCAAACGAGGAGGGGCCCGGCTGCGTCTGCTCGCCGGGGACGTCCGAGCCCTGCTATTCCGGCCCCCCCGGGACCCTCGGAGTCGGGGTGTGCCACGGCTCGACGCATGTCTGTGACGCGACGGGCCTCGGCTTCGGGCCGTGTATCGGAGAAATCGTCCCTTCCATCGAGCAGTGCGGCACTCCGTTCGACGAAGACTGCGACGGTGCACCGAACAGCGGTTGCCCGTGCGCTCCTGGGGAAACGGCGACTTGCTATTCGGGCTCTCTGGAGACGTACGGCGTCGGAACATGTACGGCAGGACTTTCGGTTTGCGGTGCGAGCGGCGTCTATGACGGGACGTGTCAGGGCGAGGTGCTCCCGGCCCTCGAGATCTGCGCGACCCTCGCGGACGAGAGCTGCGATGGACTCTCCATCTGCGAGCCCCGCATGTCGGCGGGGGTCGAGTACGCTTGTGCGATTGGCGCAGACAGCACGCTTCGCTGCTGGGGTAGAAACGACGAGGGGCAGCTCGGCATCGGCACCAACTCGGGACGGAGCGAGCCCACCTACGTCGAAGACATCGGGTGGGCGAGCATCTCGGCGGGCTCGTACCACGCTTGCGCGACGAAGACCGACGGCACGCTGTGGTGTTGGGGGCACAACGCCCTCGGCGCGCTCGGAGACGGCACCACGACGAGCAAGAACGCTCCCGTCCAGCTCGCCGGCAGCGGCTGGAGGAGCGTTACGGCGGGAGACGTCCATACATGCGCGACACGGCTCGACGGTACCCTTTGGTGCTGGGGCCACAACCAATATGGCCAGCTCGGCGACGGGACCTCGACGAACCGTACGACGCCGACGAAGGTCGGCGGGACGGCGTGGACGAGCGTGAGCGCCGGCTTTTGGTTCACGTGCGGTACGCAAGCGGACGGTACGCTGTGGTGCTGGGGAGACGGCGCGTATGGGCAACTGGGCGACGGGACGACGACGCAGAAGACGTCGCCAGTCCAGGTCCCTGGCACCGACTGGGCGAGCGTGAGCGCCGGGTCGTTTCACGCCTGCGGAACGAAGAACGACGGCTCGCTGTGGTGCTGGGGTGACAACGCCTACGGTTCACTCGGAGACGGCACGACGACGTCATCCAGCTCGCCGGTTCAAGTAGCCGGCAGCTGGACCAACGTCAACGCCGGAGTCCGCTACACCTGCGCCACAAAGAATGATGCGACCCTCTTTTGCTGGGGACTGGACCACTCCGGACAGCTAGGCGATGGCCTGTCGGCGGATCAGCATCTTCCCGTCCAGGTGAGCGGCGCTTGGAGCGCCGTCAGTGCGGATTTTGCGACTTGCGGAAGGAAAGCGGACGGCTCGCTGTGGTGTTGGTCGGGGAGGCAAATCGTGCCGATGCGCGTCGACGAGAACGCCTATGCTACGGTCAACGCAAACATCGGACACACGTGCGCGACGAGCATGGGCGGCGCGCTCTTTTGCTGGGGAGTCAACTACGCTGGTGACCTCGGAGACGGAACGACGGTCGAAAAGACGGCTCCGGTTCAGATCGGTGTCGCGTCATGGACGAGCGTCGAGCCCGGAGCGTCGAATACGTGCGGGATCCAAGCGGACGGGACTCTCTGGTGCTGGGGAAGTAATTCCGACGGTCAGCTCGGCGATGGAAGCACCATCGACAGCAGCGTGCCTGTTCAGCTCGCGGGGGGACCGTGGGCCACTGTCGGCACGGGGACGTTCAACTCGCATAGTTGCGCTACGAAAGCCGATCACACGCTGTGGTGTTGGGGGGACAACGACGCTGGACAGATCGGCAATGGCGCTGCCGCCCCGAGCCAGAGCACGCCTTTCCCGATCGCCGGCGCCGAATGGTCGCGCGCCACGATGGGCGCCTATCACACGTGCGCCATGCAGTCGGACGGCACGCTGTGGTGCTGGGGCGACAACCAATACGGCCAGCTCGGCGACGGCACACACATCGGCGCAGCGGTTCCCGTGCAAGTGCAAGGGGCTTGGACGAACGTCGAGGCAGGCATGGCTCACACATGCGGAACGAAATTGGACGGCTCCCTCCATTGCTGGGGATTCAATGGCGCAGGACAGCTCGGCGACGGTACGACGTCGGACAAGAGCGCTCCTGTCCAGTTGCCGGGCGCGGGTTGGGTCGCTGTCAGCGCGGGATGGCTCCACACGTGCGGATTGAAGGCCGACGGCACCCTCTTTTGCTGGGGACACAACTGGGAGGGACAGGTCGGCGACGGGACGACGCAGCCCAGCACCGTGCCCGTTCTCGCGATTGGCAACGGCTGGGCGAGCGTCAGTGCGGGCTACGGTCACACGTGCGGGAGGCACACGGACGGCTCGCTCTACTGCTGGGGCACGGGCGACTTCCACTACCTGATCGGCCTGGGCTCTCCGCGCGAGATCGACTGACGTAGACCCCGGACCCCACAACAGCCAAGGATGGTACCACGACTGCGTGGCACGCCACCATCCGCGGACTCTCCCTGGTTCCTCTGCTTTCACGACTTTCGCAGCCTTCCCCGCTTCTGCCTCCTCCAGCTCGCCGCGACCACGACGAGGCTCGTCGACACCGTGCCGGACCGCAGCATATTCACCACCTCCCAGCCTACCGCTCCGGCTGAGAAAAGCCGCGAATTCATCGTGGGTGTCGCAGCGAGCGTTGACGCTCCGGCCGGCCGATCCGGCGTCCTATCCACTTCGAGCAGTCCGAGACCCGCTGCGCTTTTTTCATGGGCCGCAAAATGAATGCAAGCACAGCCAAGAACACACGCTCCCGCCTTGTGCGGCCAAGTCGTGAGAGTATGGGCAGCCAGGGTGTACGCGGCCAACGCGGGATCACCAGGCGCCGAATCCAGGAGGGCGCTTGATGCGCATCGTGCACGAAGGCCGCGGCGGCTTCATTGAGATCGAGGGCAAGCGCTACGTCATCGAGCATGTCGAGGAGGGCCGCTTCTGCATCCACTATCCGGGCGGTCATCGCCACGCCAGGCTCGCGCAGCACCTGGAAGCCTTGCTGCAGCTTGTCCGCGACCAGCCCCTGAACTGGGCGATCGAAGACCGCTCGCGGCACCGACACCAACGCTCTTGATCATGGGAAGCAACGACCTGGATGACGACCGGCGCTCTGCCGACCGACCCGAGCCAGACCCCGAGCCTCCGTTCACCGTGGCTCAGCTGGTGCTTGCACTGCTCTTCTCGGCCATCTTGACGCTGACCCTGATGGCCCTGTTGAAGTGGTGCGGAGCTCCGAGCTGACGCTCCAGCGCGGCAAGGTACCGTCGGGAGAGCGTAGGCATCTTGGTCAAAGCTGCCCCGCCGGGGGTGCTACTCTCGCCTCGTGTCCAACACGGAGTCGATCTCGCAGCTCCCGTTTCTCATCTTGGGTGCCATCGCGCTCGCCGTCACCAGCATCGGCACGTGCGCCTACTTCGCGCTCGGCGCGGAGGGGGAGCATGTCGGCGCGATCGATTTGGCCGGGGGCCTATCGTCGGCGCCGGGTGGGCGCAAAGCGAATCGCCCCGGCGCTGAGCGCTTCGTGTTTGACCTCTGCCTTTGGAGTGCTGTACGAGGCTTGTGTGACGCGACACCTAAGCGTAGATGTGGTGATTGTGGGCGGGCGACCCGCGGGCGCGAGCCTGGCGGCGCACTTGGGAAAGCGAGGGAAAAAGGTCTTCATCCTCGACAAGAGCGCGCACCCGTCGCCGCCTTCGGTGCCGTCCTGCCCTGTTCTTTACGCGCCAGCCATGCAGCTTCTCGACCAGCTCGGCGTCGAAGAATCCCAGTACGCCGATGAGAGCGCCAAAGTCCCCGCCTTCGGGTTCGAGGTCGACGGCTTCTTTCGGACCACGATTGAGGTGCCCAGCGCGCTAGGCCGAAACTACGCCATGGGCATCGATAGGGCGCGCTTTGACGCCCTGCTGTGGGACCGTCTTGCCCAGTTTGAAAGCGTCGAGCGTCGCGCTCTGTGCGCATTTCGCGGTGTTTTGCGGGCGACGGACGGGACGGTGACTGGCATTGTGGCGGAGGACGCCGAAGGACGCTTCGAGGTGCACGCGCCGCTCACCGTGGGCGCCGATGGACGCTTTAGCTCCGTTGCACGGCAGGTGGGGGCAGCCATCGTCGAGGACCACTCGCAGCAAACGAGCACCGTGCATTTTGCGGACTGGCAGGGTCTCAAGGCCTTTTCGCCCGAGCTCACACAGGCGGCCAGTCTTTGTGTATGCGGTCGCGGGACTACCGTGCTCTTCTTCCCGGCCCCCGGCGGAAAAACCATGGTGGCCACCCACATTCGCTCGGATCGGGCCGAGCTAGCTGGTGACGCGACGCGCTTTTATGAGGGCGCCTTGTCGCGCTACGAGGGCGTTCGGCGGCGCCTCGACGGGGCCAAGCGCGTGAGCAGCGTTGTTGGCCTCAAGCGGATTGGCAATCGCATGTTGGAGCCCGCGGGCCGGGGCTGGGCCCTTGTCGGCGACGCGTTTCACCACAAAGACCCCGTTGACGGACAAGGCATCTACGACGCGCTGCTCGAAGCCAAGCTGCTAGATGCCCACCTCGATTCGCTGGCTGGCTATCGCGAAGCTGTGCTCGCAGCGACAATGCCCATGTTTCGCGCGACCGTGAAGCGTTTGAAAACTGAGCTTTATCAGGATCCGCCAGCCATCGTCGTGAAGACCTTCCTGCGTTGGCTGATGACCGATCCCGAATATCAGCGGCGTTTTCTGCTTTTTCTCGCGCGCCAAGAGCCCGCCGAGACCTGGCCTCCGCCAGGGCTTTTGGCGGGCGCCGCGCTGCGCGGCGCGGGCCGTGACCTAAAGAGCTTGTGGGGCTGAGCGCGTACAGCGCCCGCGCCGACGGGTGAGCGGCACGCGGATGGGGCGTAGCGCCTGGGTCTTCCAGTGCGGATGGTCGCACAAGTCCGAGCGGAGGGGTGCCGCCTTCTGCTCAAGAATGGCCATGACCCGGTAGCCTCGCTGCTGAAGTTGCACAATCAGCCTCTCTGCATCCGGGTCCGACGATATGGCCACCATGACGTCCACATCCCTGGTCGTTCTCGGTTCCGCCCGAACCGACACCGCAAGCCCACCGATGAGAGCCCACGGCTGGTCCAGCTCGGCGAGGTCAACGGCCGTCCGTCGGAGGGCCAAGGCGACGGGGTTCGTCATCGTCGCGGCCAGGGCACCCTTCTACCCTCACCGTCTCCATCCTCCGCGCCTGGGCGTTGGAGGCGCCAGGCTTCCACCCGCCGGAACGCACAGGGCTGGTTTGATTCCCATTGCCTCCAAAGGTAGGTGTCATGACCATCGCACTCGCAGTCGAGAAAGACAAGCACGCTGGATCCGCCTGGGGGTGGATGATCCGACACTACCTTGCTCGCCCCCTGAGCGTTGATCAAGCTTGGTTCGACGAAGAATGGCGGGCGGGACAGATCCACCGCCTATGGGCCTGGGTCGCCGCGCTTCCGGAGGACGACGAGCTGGTCCTTACCTATGCTCTCGCTTTGGATCCTTGGCTCGATCGCGCCGCGTTGTGGAAAGAAGCCTTCGACGGTTGCAGGCGCGCCTTGGCCACCGCCCGCGCCCTCAAGCGCGTTTCGGATGAAGCCTCCCTGTTGTCGTGAACGATTTTTCGGAAACTGGCTGGATCGTCCAGGGCACCGCGCTCGCGGGCGCGAATTCGAGTGCCAAGCGACCTACGCCCCCCAATGCACACCGATGGGGCGTCGCGGCGACTTTGCGAGCCCCCGCACCCGTTCGCGCACATGGGTGCGCACATCTCCGAGGTTGCCCGCGCACTCTTCGGACCGTCCGACGGCACCCGGACTGGGCGCGGAGCATCGATGTCGACGCGACTGCCCGGCCTGTGCGCGCACAGGGACCGCACGTGCGGAGCGCCTCCTCCCGCGCACACGGCAGCGCGATACGCCCTGTTTCGCTGCTCCGGGCGGCGAAGCTCCCTCTGGCATCATCGTTGCGAAAAGACCTGCTGTGCCGGGGCGGCGCGGAGTGGTGAGGCTCGCGGCGCCGCCCTTCTCCATCTGCCATTCGAAAGGACACGACGATGATCCACGCCACCCTGATCAAGAAGGGCCTCTTTGGGCTCGCCTTCGTGAGTCTGTTCTCGGGCTGCGCCTTCGAGGCGGCCTGTGACGAGGAGGACGACTCCTGCGAGGACCCCGTCGTCGTGGACGAGGGGGTGCCCGCCGCGGAGACACAGCTGAAGGGGGGGACCGGCGGAAAAACCACGAACGGCGAATGCACGCCACCCCTCGTCTGGAACTACCAGAAGAAGATCTGCGAAAACATCGGCTCTGGGGAGGGGGTCGCCGGCGGCGGAGCCTGACTGGCCTGCTCGCCTCTTTCGGTGCTCCCCGGCTCGAGCCGCGCCCGGGTGCCGCACACTCCCCCGGGCGCAGTCTCCACCTCGGGGACGCGCCGCCGTCCGAAGGAGCCTCGCACGCCGCGAGGGGCGCGTCCACGCCACCCCGCGGCGGAGCAAGAGCGGCGAGCATCGACCATCGCTCGCGCTCTCGTGGCGATTCGTTGGAGGTCAAACGATCATGCTCGTCGTGGTGACCCGTGCCCGTGCGCCTGCCGTGTCGCTTTGCGGGCGGATTCACCACCTTCCCATGCTCGTCCACGTGGGCATGGTGACCGAGACGCAGCGCGGTCTGCGTCGCTTGTTCCAGCGCGTCGGGCTTGGCCTGCAGCGACTGCCGCTCAGCCAGCAAGAGGCCCGTCTTGCGCAGCACCCGAACCGCCCCCGCGGTCTCCAACCCAGCGCAACAGCTCCCAATCTCCACCTTGCCGCTCCCGCGAGCTGTTGAATTACCTACGTGAGCACAGCCCGCCGCGCAGCGGAGCAGTTGGAATGCTCCGCGGTCAGCGACCTACCGGACCTGCCCTCTGTTCAACAGGTCTCCTCGACGGCCACCCGGGCCCCACCTCCCAGCCTACCGCTCCGGCTGAGGAAAGCCGCGAAGTCATCGTGGGTACCGCGGCGAGCGTTGACGCGCCGGCCCATCGGGCGTCCCATCCACTTCGAGCAGTCCGAGACCCGCTGCGCTTTTTTCATGGGCCGCAAAATGAATGCAAGCACAGCCAAGAACACACGCTCCCGCCTTGTGCGGCCAAGTCGTGAGAGTATGGGCAGCCAGGGTGTACGCGGCCAACGCGGGATCACCAGGCGCCGAATCCAGGAGGGCGCTTGATGCGCATCGTGCACGAAGGCCGCGGCGGCTTCATTGAGATCGAGGGCAAGCGCTACGTCATCGAGCATGTCGAGGAGGGCCGCTTCTGCATCCACTATCCGGGCGGTCATCGCCACGCCAGGCTCGCGCAGCACCTGGAAGCCTTGCTGCAGCTTGTCCGCGACCAGCCCCTGAACTGGGCGATCGAAGACCGCTCGCGGCACCGACACCAACGCTCTTGATCATGGGAAGCAACGACCTGGATGACGACCGGCGCTCTGCCGACCGACCCGAGCCAGACCCCGAGCCTCCGTTCACCGTGGCTCAGCTGGTGCTTGCACTGCTCTTCTCGGCCATCTTGACGCTGACCCTGATGGCCCTGTTGAAGTGGTGCGGAGCTCCGAGCTGACGCTCCAGCGCGGCAAGGTACCGTCGGGAGAGCGTAGGCATCTTGGTCAAAGCTGCCCCGCCGGGGGTGCTACTCTCGCCTCGTGTCCAACACGGAGTCGATCTCGCAGCTCCCGTTTCTCATCTTGGGTGCCATCGCGCTCGCCGTCACCAGCATCGGCACGTGCGCCTACTTCGCGCTCGGCGCGGAGGGGGAGCATGTCGGCGCGATCGATTTGGCCGGGGGCGCGCCGTCGCTCACGGTCACGCTCTCCGCGCCGAGCACACTCTCCTTCCGGCTCGACGCGACGCTCCCTTCACCGACCGACGAGAACAGCTCGCGCGCGACCCGCAACGCCGTGTACGACACGCTCGGCGAGTCCGCGCTGACGCTCACGGACGCACACGAAGCACGCGCCCCGCGGGTCGCGCGTTGCGCCGCGTACGAAGGTCGCTTCGTGTCGTCGAGCGATACGGAGACCGAAGTCGCGGTGCATGGCATCCCGCTCACGTGCACGTTCGACGACGCGGAGCCGGGCGAGCACGTGATCACTGCGGCGGTGTCATGGGCCCGCAGCGTGACCGTGCGCTCCGCCATCCTCGAGGTCCGCGCCGAGGCGCGCTGAGCGGGCCCCCCCGCGTGATCGCGCCGCGGCCCAGTCCGAGCTCGGTGCTTTCGACCCGTCTCGCCCGTGGGAAAATCGACGCTGGCGTCGAGGGTCACGCCGCTGCCCGAGATCAGCGGCGATCCGAACACGGGGGCCGCCGGAACCGCCCCGACGCCGTTGGACCGCCACGGGCCGCGATGCCGGGGAGCGTATCCCCGGCGCGCTCGCAGTAGGCGCTCAAGGCATCACGATCCCCTGCCCCGACCACCGTACGGGCATGCAGGCTGGACCCCGCATGAGCTCCCCTACCCGTGCGCCTGCCCGGGCCCCTTGCCGGCGGATTCACCACCTGTCCACGCTCGTCCACCTTGGCAAGCTGTCCGAGACAAAGCGCCGTCTGCGTCGCTTGTTTCAGCGCGTCGGGCTCCGCCTGCAGCAACTGCTGCTCAGCAGGCAAAAGGCCCTTCTTGCGCAACCGGCGCGTCACCCGACCGCATCCGGCAGCGGCACTCGTGGCGCGCGCCAGGGTCGCGGCCAAGGTCGGTAAGACAGCCAAGGCTCCAGTCTGCTCGTCAGCGATGCGCTCCGGTCCCCGTATCCCATGCAGCAGAATGAGCGCGTGACTCCACGCGTGGGGCCTCCGCATCCGGAGAGAAAGACCATGAATCAGTCAGACAGCACGCTGTACAAGTGCGGCATCCGCCGCGCCCTCTTCTCGCTCGACCAGCAGCTCGCGAAGCACGCGGTGACGGCGCTACGAGTAAGCATCGGCGCGGTTTTTCTTTGGTTCGGCGCGCTCAAGTTTTTCCCGAACCTCAGTCCCGCGGAGCCGCTCGCACTACGCACGCTCGGCGTGCTCTCACAAGGCATGGTGCCGGACCACGTGGCAATCGCTTTACTTGCCAGCCTCGAGTGCATCATCGGGCTGTTGTTCGTGACGGGTAGGCTCTCGCGGATCGCGCTACCTTTACTGTTCCTGCACATGCTCGGCACGGCCTTGCCATTTCTGTTCTTTCCGCGTCAGCTCTTCACGCAGTTTCCGTACGCTCCCACCTTCGAAGCTCAGTACGTGGTCAAGAACGTGATCATCGTGTGTGCTGCTCTGGTGATCCGGGCGACCTTGAGGCGCGGCGGCTCTCCGGCAGCGAGCGACCGCACCCACACGACGCATCCAACTTTCGGCGCGCCCCGCCCGACTCACTTGCGGAAGAGAAGCCCGAGCCCTGGTCGGTAGTTCACCGGGGTGCTGACGTTGACCGTCTTGATCCCGGGCCACTCGGGTGGTATCCTGATAGGCCTGCTTTGGGAGTTGTTCAAATGGCTGGCCGGAACGTTCGATTCCGGTGGAAAGAAGCACTTCCCTGACCTGTGCGCGAAGATGATCCGCGCCCTCTTTGCTTCGATGAGATCTGAAGTGTTGCCGGATCCACCGTTCGAGATGCTTGCCAGAATGACTCTGGTGAGGCCATAGAGCCGATCCGGGACAGCCCGCTCGTTACTCGGTGCTCGATACCCATGCACAGAAGAGGAGCTCTCACCGGGGGCGTCGTGGGCAGCCCGAGGCTCGAAAAGAGCGGCACGATGGCCTCGCGCTCGATGACCAGGGCGATAAAGCGCGGACGCCCGCCGCACGGGCAAGGCCTCACGACGCGCTGCCTGCTGGCACACCGTGAAGAGCGCGGCTACCCTCGCGTGGTGAAGCGCGCCGCATCGCGCAAGAACATCCGAAGGAGCGACTCATGTCCACCGGTACCTTCAACGTCACGATCACCAACAACAGCGCGACAATGGCGCTGCTCACCCTTCAGCATTGCGGAGGCTCTTGGGTTGCGCCGAGCGGCGACTGGGAGACAGTTGTGACGACCTCGAACCTCGGGGCCAACGGCGAAACCGTCTCGGGGGAAGCAAACCGAAAGGACGGCCCCGACTGGTGGGCGATGGCCTGGATTCTGAGCGGTGACGCGTCGAAAACGATCTACGTGATGGTGAAGGACGGCTTCATCCCGTTCAAGTGCTCCAACGTCGAGTCCCAGTACGGCCAGCTCAACATCGGCCTGACGCAGAACCAGGTCACGCTCGACGACGGGGACGGCAATCCCAGCACCGCGGCCGTGCTGAGCGTCTCCGCGGTGGACAGGAATGCCAATATGGCCACCGCGCTGCTCCTCGGGATCATCAGCCATATTTTCGGAGAGACGATCGAAGGGGATAGTCGGCGCTAGGGGGTCGGAGGAGCACGACATGATGGCTTTGCGCAGGCCCTTCCACGCTCGGCCGGAGCAAATAGCCCCCCATAGCGCACGAGCGGGTACCGCGGCCGCGCAACCACCAGCGACAAGCGCGCCAAAAGCTCGGTCGGCGTCAGCACCAGATGTGTCCGGCCGAGGCTTGGGTACTTCAGCTTGTAGGCATACCGCCCGTCCGTCGTCTCCCGCAACCGCTCGAGGCTCAGCGCGGGTCTCGCGCAGTACCGCAGCAGGCGCTCCAGTCCGCCTCGGTCTCCAGCGGCCACCACCGTACTGGCATGCAGGCTGTACCCGGCATGAGCCCCCGTGCCCGTGCGCCTGCTGGGTCGCTTTGCCGGCGGATTCACCACCTTCCCATGCTCGTCCACGTGGGCATGGTGTCCGAGACGCAGCGCGGTCTGCGTCGCTTGTTCCAGCGCGTCGGGCTCGGCCTGCAGCGACTGCCGCTCAGCAGGCAAAAGGCCCTTCTTGCGCAACCAACGCGTCACCCGGCATTCCAGCTTCGCCGACAGCTCCGACAACTCCGCGTCTGTCGGTCTGCGCACGCCCAGGAAGATGGGCTCGGCACCGGGGCGCGACTCGAAGTAGACGCCGCGCGAGGCTAGACCTATTCCGACCGTCCGCCGCGGTGTGCGCCGCACAGTGCGCAGCACAGTGCGCAGCACAGTGCGCAGCACACTGCCCCCGGGCTGTGCCGCGCGCTCGGAGGCCCGGCGCGCACGATGCGGCTCGATTTTCCGGTGGATCCGGCCCGAGCGCGGGTGGCCCCGCCCTTGCGATACGGCTTCCCGACCGCGCAACCAAGGAGAATACGACCATGAACCAGCTCACCCGCACCGCCAAGACGCTCTCTCTTCTCGCCACCCTCGCGCTTTCCACCCTGACGTTCGCCAGCGGATGTGCGCTCGAGGCCGCGCCGACCGACGAATGGGCCGACGAGCTCGGAGCGACCGACGGCTCCGAGACGGAGGAGGTCGGCGAGGCGCAGGACGAGCTCAAAGGAGCGGTCAACCCCGACTGTGGGTACTGCTGGTACTGGTCCCGGAGCCAGCAGCGGTGCCTCCCCGACGAGTCCAACGCCTGCGGCGATGTGAACGGCCCGTAGCCGGC
>CAYLJT010000133.1:0-13293 GCA_964383995.1 uncultured Polyangiaceae bacterium | reverse complement strand
CAAGTCAACTTGAGACCGGTCCGTGTTCGGCCCCGAACAAATCTCGGATGGGCTTTGGCTACTGCTGCCTCGGGAACGGGCGCTTCGGATGCGCCGACCTGCTCGCCTGTCGGGATCGCGGCGGGCGCCTCACACCAGGGCGTGGGCGAAGGGCGGATTGACCCTCCCCGTGTGGTCCACCGCGCCTTCGATGCGTAGCCCCGGAATGAGGCCGAGACCTCCGTGCCCAGGCTCGAACTGGGTGTCGTCCCTGGATAGTTGGCGATGGCAAACGCGTAGTGGGCACCCGGCTGTGGCTCGACGTATTGAAGCGGCGGGCGCTGCTGGGCTACCCTGCGGGCGTGCTGCCCTTTCCGCCTGCCCCGCGCCTCGTCGCCCTGGCGCAGGGCGGTGGCCTCACGCTGATCGAGCGTTTCTTGGCTCCCACGGAAGAGGAGGAGGTCCTTCGCGCGTTGCTGGCCGAAGTGCCCTTCCGTCAAAACACCATTCGCATGTTTGGAGCCGAGGTGCTCGAGCCTCGCCTCGTCGCCTACCACGGAGAGCCGTCCGCGGTGTACACCTACTCCGGTCGTACCCACGTCCCTGTGCCGTTCACGCCGACCCTCGGTCGGCTGCGGGCCCGGGTGGAGCGCGCCGCCGGGGTGCCTTTCAATGCTGTCCTGGTCAATCAGTACAGAGACGGACAAGACTCCATGGGCTACCATGCGGACGACGAGCCCGAACTCGGCCCCGACCCTGTCATCGCATCGTTGTCGCTCGGCGGCTCGCGCACGTTCGTATTGGCTCCCAAGAAGAAGAGCGCCCGCGCCGACCGCGTGTCCCTGGAGCTGACGGGGGGCTCGCTCCTGATCATGCACGCGGGGACGCAACGCGCTTACGTACACGCCCTACCCAAACGCAAGGCCGCTGGCCTCCGGCTCAACCTGACCTTTCGGCTGGTGGCAGCCCTGCCGCGGATCTGACCATGTCTGTTCGGCGACGACTCCTGGTGGTGGCGGCGGCCATCCTCGGTACCCTCGCGGCGTGGGCGTTCTTCGCCTCGCGACCTCCCATGCTGGCCCAGGTCGGTATGGAGGTGATCGACCTGCCCGTTCCAGCCCACTACCAAGCGGCCGCGTTTCCTACCTTCTCGGCCTGGCTTTTCGTGCTGTGCCTCGAAGTCGCCGATCGGGGTCTTTGGGGCGCGCTTCCCAGGGCGTCCAGCCTCGGGCTCACGGGCGCGTTGGCCGCGGTGCGGTTGACAGGCGCCTTGCCCTTCAGCGGTCATGCCCTGTTCCTCGCGGCCGCCCTGGCGTTCGATGCCGCGCAGGCCCGCGAGCAACGGCCCTTGCTGTTGGTCTTCTCCACGGCAGGGCTCGCCGTCACGGCCTATTACAAACTGGCAGTTTGGAACGACCCGTTCTGGTTCCTGTCGTCGTTGGCGATCGGCGCCGCGGTCGGTGGCTTGGCGGCGGTCGCAGACAAAAGGCTCGCCGCGCGACGCGCGAAGGCGGGAGCCGTCTGACCGGTCTCGGTTGTAGCTCAAGCCACGAGGAGGAGGCACAAGGCGTCCGAAGATCATTTCCCAGGGGCGCCTTTGCCGGTAATATCAGCGGGCATTTTGCCCCGAGCGTCGGGGCCCAACCTGCTTCTTCGGAGCTTGGCATGAGGTACTCGTTCGTATTGGGCGCGCTGGTTGTTGCTTCGGCGACGAGCTTTTTGGCGTGCGGCTCCACCGGGAGCACCTGCCATGTCAATTGCGACAAGGGCGGCGACGACGGGGACACCTCCGGGGCGGGGGCCGGGTCGGGCTCCTCGGTGACCGGGGCAACGTCCACCGGCTCGGGCGGCTGCATTGGCTGCTCGGACTACCTCGCGAACAGCGGGCTTCCTCACGAAGCGGCTTGTACGGACGACGGCCCCCCTTCCTCGGCCACGCTGCTCTCGGCGCTCGATGAGTGCGCTTGCGGCGCGGGGCCCTGCGTGGAGGCCTGCGCCGACGGGTTCTGCGCCGGCAACGGGGTGTCGGGCGCGTGCGGTGAGTGTATGCTGAGCGCCTGCGAAGGAATCGCGGAGTGCGGCAATCTGGAGACGCCCGCCACGACGTCCTCGACCACCGGCGGCTCGACGTCGTCGGGTGGGCCCTGCGACACCTGTTTCCAGGTCATCACCGGGAGCGGAACGGTGCAGGAGCTGTGCACCGACGACGGTCCGCCAAGCTCCTACGACAACTACTTTGCCCTGGTCGCCTGTGCCTGCGAAGGAGCCTGTATGGCGGCTTGCGGAGACAACCTGTGCGCCAGTGGCAACATTGGGGGGATGTGCCAGACCTGCTTGCTCGACTCCGAGACGGGCTGTGGCAACGAGGCCAATGCCTGCGCCGGCAACGGCGGCTGACCGTCGCAGATCGGACGCATCCAAAAAAACAATCGGGCCTTGCGTCCTTTCGGCGAAGTCGTTGTCTTCGAGGATAGAGCCCAGGAAGACGGGCGAAACGACCTTCGAAAGCAGAAACGAGCGACGCCATGAATGAGACCGTAACCCCCGCGACCGACGACGATGTCCGCGCCCTCGTGCGCAAACAATATGGCGATGTGGCCCGGGCCGCGCCAAGCGCCTGCGCGCCCGGATGTTGTGGGCCGAACGCCAACGCAAGCCTTGCGCTGGGCTATTCCGAAGAAGACCTGGCGGCCGTTCCGGAGGGCGCCAACATGGGCCTCGGCTGCGGCAACCCGCAAGCGATTGCCGCGCTCAAGGCAGGAGAGACCGTGCTTGATTTGGGCGCAGGAGGCGGCTTTGACTGCTTCTTGGCGGCCAAGCAAGTGGGCCCCACGGGCAGCGTCATTGGCGTCGACATGACGCCTGACATGGTGTCGAAGGCCCGGGCCAACGCCGCCAAGCTGGGCGCCAAGAACGTGGACTTCCGGCTCGGGGAGATTGAGCATCTGCCCTTGGCCGACAACACCGTCGATGTCATTCTGTCGAACTGTGTCATCAACCTCAGCCCCGACAAAGGCGCCGTGTTTCGCGAGGCGTTCCGCGTGTTGAAGCCCGGTGGTCGACTGGCCATCTCCGACGTGGTGGCGATCGCCGAGATCCCTGAAAACCTTGCCAAAGAGGCCCTCGCCTTGACAGGCTGCGTCGCGGGCGCGGCTCACGTCGACGCCGTGCGCGACCTGCTGCGGCAGGCGGGCTTCGACAAGGTCATCGTCGCCGTGAAGGAAGAGAGCCGGGCCTTCATCAAGGATTGGCTGCCCGGGTCCGGGGCGGAAAACTACGTCGCTTCGGCCAACATCGAGGCGGTCAAGCCCGGCGGAAAGGCGTGCTGCGGCCCCTCCTGCTGTGAGCCCGGGGCGTAGCCATGATTGACACGGCGGCGCGCGGTGCGTGGAAAGATCTGGACGCCAAGCTGCGTCCCTTCATCGCGCGCCGCGTCGCGTCGCCGGTGGACGTCGACGATGTGGTGCAAGACGTCTTTCTGCGGATGCAGCGGGGCCTCGGGGGTCTGCGCGACGACGAGCGCTTCGGCCCCTGGGTCTACCAGGTCGCGCGGAGCGCCATCGCCGAGCACAGGCGCACGATCGCGCGCCACCCGGTCGCCTCCAGCGACGGGTTGGAGGTCGGGGAGGTTTCCCCCGTGGACGAGGACGAGGACGGCGCGGTCGAGCGCGACCTGGCGGTCTACGTGGCGCCCTTCATTGCCATGTTGCCTTCCCCCTACCGGGAAGCCCTGACCTTGACAGAGCTCGAAGGTATGAGCCAAAAAGACGCGGCTGCCATGCTTGGAATTTCGGTCTCCGGCATGAAATCTCGCGTGCAGCGCGGCCGACTGCAGTTGCGGGGCGCTCTGGAAGATTGCTGCAAAATCGCCCTCGATGCGCGGGGAAGGGTGATCGCCTGCGAGCCCCGAGCCGACGGTCGCCTGCCGTCGGGTTGTTGCTCGTAGAGCTCTCTCCCCCGGAGGCGTGGCGCAAGGAGCTGTCGGCCGCCTGGAAATGGACTACGATGGGGGGATGCCGAAGAGGCCGCTTCGCATCGCGATTCGCTGCTCCGAAGACTGGGGCGCCATGGCCGAGGGCGAGGAGGGTAGGCGCTGCGAGCACTGCCAGAAGGACGTCGTCGACTTGTCGGCGATGACCGAGACAAGGGCCCGCGCCTGGGTGGCTCTCTACGCGCCGCGGGGGCTCTGCGGGCGTGTGATGGAGTCCGCCGAAGGAGGCCAGTTTTTCGCGGAGCCGGCTCCACGCCGTGGGGAGATGCGCCGAGGCTTGGGGCTTGCCGCCCTGGCGCTGACGGTTGGCTGCGGAGGTGCGCCAGCGCCCGCACCCGAACGGCCCGTCACCCCTGCGCCGCGGTCGGTTCGGGCGGAGCCACCAGCGCCGATTCAGGTCGCCTCGCAGACCGCTCCATCTCCTGTGGAGGAGCCTTCCGATCGCGATCACGATGGTGTCGTCGACGCCGAGGATCGCTGCCCCGACGAGGCGGGTGCTGCGGCCCAAGAGGGCTGTCCGAAGCCGGTCGTGGTGGTCACGATGGGTATCGTGATCGCCACACCTCAGGTCCAGTTTGCCTTCCAAAGCCCGCAAATTCGCGCGGAAGACGGGGCGCTCTTGACAGAGGTCGCTCATGTGATGGCCGACCACCCCGAGATCACCCTGGTGACCATCGAGGGGCACGCGTCGCTCGACGAGCGCAAGGCCGCCGAGCTGTCGGAGCTGAGGGCCCGCGCCGTGCGCGACGCGCTCGTCAAGCAGGGGGTCGCGCCCGAGCGTCTGACCATGGAGGCGAAGGGCAGCGATCTTCCCGTGGTTCCGAACACGACGAAGGAGGGCCGGGAGAGAAACCGACGCGTCACCTTCCGCGTGGTAGAGAAGCAGGCCTGTACGGTGCCGACGGCGGTGTCCGGGACAAATTAGCGGATGGGTCGATTGGGCGGTGGGCTCAAGGATTCAAGGCGCAACCACCAATCACGTCGCCTCGCCATTTGGCCTGCAGGGCTTCGCGCACGTTGTCGAGGGCAAAGCGGTGGGAGATGTGCGGGCGGATCTGACCTTTTTCGGCCCACGACAGCACCGCTTTCAGGCGAGGAGGGCGCAGCGCAGGGTTGTGCACCGTGGAGATGACGGCAGGGCAGCCCAACACGTCGAGGCCCTTCATCATGATGAGGTTCGTGGGGAGCATGTTGGCGTTGGGGGCACCGCGTCCGCCCTTACCTTTTGCGACGAAGGGGGTGGCCGCCCAGCCGACGATCAAATAGCGCGCTCCGAAGGCCACGCAGCGCAGCGTTTCCAGGGAGATGTCTCCTCCCACGCCGTCGTAGACGACGTCGACGCCCTTGCCACCGGTGAGGGCCTTGACGTCGTCGCGGAAGGAGCGCGGTCCGTCCGCTCCCTTGGTGTGGATGACATGGTCGGCGCCCGCCGCCTGGACGACGGCGAGCTTGTCTTCCGATCTTCCCGTCGCGATGACGGTTGCCCCCGCGAGCTTGGCCACCTGCACCGCCGCGAGGCCGGTGGAGCCCGATGCGCCGTGGATGAGGACGGTCTCGCCGGGCTTTACCTTCCCTCGCGCGATGAGACAGTGGTAGGCGGTCTCGTAGCTCCCGAGCAGGTTGCAAGCCTCGTCGAAGGTCAGGTCGCCCGGAATGGGGAGCAGGGCCTCGCTCGGCGCCACGGCGTACGACGCGAAGCCGCCAAAGCTCTGATACGCACCGAGGGAGCGCGGCCCCGTCAACAGGCCATCGGAGAGCACCCGATCACCGAGGGAGAAGCGCGTCTGAGCCTCTTGCCCGCAGCCGACGACGACCCCCGCGTACTCCAGGCCAGGTGTGTAGGGTGGCTTGGGCACGTGCTGGTATTGGCCGCTCATCATGATGAGATCGACCCAGCCCACGGAGGCGCTCTTGACGTTCACGAGGACCTCGTTGGGGCCCAAGCTCGAAGGATCGGGGGGCTCCATGGCTTCGATCCGAAGGTTTTGCTCCAGGGCTTCGAGCGGTGTCTCGCCAAGCTCGACGACGGTGACGCGGCGGCCAGGGGTCAGCATGGGCCGAGTCTACGCCGGTCTACCTGGTTGAAACTACGGAGTTCGCCCCGGAAAATGGCCATCGACGCGCAGGGCCGATGCCTTTTGGATGCCCCCAATTTCCCGACATCCTGATATCCAGGTGGCATTCTCTCACGCATTCACTAGCTTGTAAAGCATCTTCGGAGGGCGTTGGATGCGCCCATGCAAACGTCGTTTCGCCCTACGGTTTACGCCATCGATTTCGGCACATCGAGCTCTCTGCTCACGGCGGCGAACGCCGACGCAACCTGTCCCCCCATCCCCCTCGATCCGGAGGCGAGCGATCCGACCCTGTTGCGAAGCCTGCTCTTCTTCTATGAGTCCGGTGGCGTCTCCGTGGGCTCGGCGGCGATCAAGGACTTTGTGAAGGCCGGCATGACGGGCCGCTTCATGCGCTCGATCAAGAAGTATCTGCCCGACAAGGGGTTTTCAGGGACTCAAGTGGGCCTCCGGACGCGCAGCTTGGAAGAGCTGGTGGCGGTGTTTCTGCGCGTGATGCGCGAGCGTGCCAATGACTACTTCGGGGTTGAGGTGGATCGCGTCGTGCTCGGGCGGCCCGCAAAATTCTCGGTCGATCCCGACAAAGACAGGCACGCTGAGCATCGCCTCGACAGGGCAGCACGCCTCGCGGGCTTCAACCATGTTGCCTTTTGCCCCGAGCCCGTGGCGGCCGCGCACGACTTCCAGTTGAACCTGGATAGGCCAGCGCACGTGCTCGTCGCAGACTTCGGGGGAGGGACGTCGGACTACACCGTCGTGCGCATGGGGAAGGGCGGTTTTACGCCGGACGACGTGCTCGCGCTGGGGGGCGTTGCGTTGGCGGGCGACGTCTTGGATGGCTGTATCATGCGCAAGAAGGTGGCTTCCCACTTTGGCGCGGACGTCACCTACTCGGTGCCTATGGGCAACAACGTGCTGCCCATGCCGCTCTCGATCGTGGAGAAGCTCTGTTCGCCGGCCGACATGACCGTGCTGCGCCACCGCGATATCCTGGCCTTCTTGGAGGACGTCAAGGCCTGGTCGCTCGGACCCGACGACCGCAGGCGGATGGATCAGCTCCTGACCTTGGTGGAGGACTCCTTGGCTTTCCAGGTGTTCGAGGCCATCGAGCAGGCCAAGCGCGCGCTCTCGGAGCGCCCGGCGACCGAGGTTGTGTTCGACTATCCGACCATCCACATTCGCGAGCCGGTGAGCCGGGAGGACTTCGATGCTGCCGCCGAAAAGCCCATGGCCGCGATCCTCGCGACGCTCGATCGCACGCTGGAGGCCTCGGGGCTTTCGCCTTCGGAGATCGATGTGGTCTGTTGTACCGGTGGTACGGCCAAGGTGCCCTTTATCGCCCGTGCCATCGAACAGCGGTTTGGGGCGCAAAAAGTCCGCAAGCTGCGTAGTTTTCACTCGGTCGTTCAGGGCCTCGCCGAGCGAGCACGTCAGTTTGCTTAGGCCCGTGTCTTGATGTCGGCGACCCGAATGCGGAGCTTTTCGGCGATCAGGCCTAGTCGCGTCAGCCACGCGGAGAGCGGTGTTCCTTCGCGCGGCGGCGTGGTCGCGGTTCGCGCGAAGGGCCCCTGAATGACGCCGAACAGGAGGTTTTGCGCGCGCCAGAGATCGACCTGGAATGGAAGGCTGTCGAGGAGCGCCAGCAGGCGCTCGAGCTCGGAGAGCAGGGCTTCGTCGTGGGGGGAGTTGGACAGCGCCTCGGCGGTGCGCTCCAAGCGACCCCGGAGGGCGAACTCGAGATCCGTCGCGTCGAGGGCCACGCTGCGCTCTTTGGCCTCGCCCACGAGGTGTTTTACGCGCGCGACGTCGATGGGCATGGGGCTCAGAAAAAGCGACTCCAGCTCGTCGGACAGGGCCCGTTCGGCGGAGGCCAGGAGGGCCTTGGGGATGGGGATGCTGAGCTCGGCCAAAAAGCGCATGACCGGCGCGAACTCGTTGTAAACCCGCCTGTGCGACTGCTCTGCTTGCTCCACCGCGTCGCCCAACAAAAGGCCCAAGAGCCGGCGCTGATCGTCGTGAAAAAGGCTGCGCACGGAGAAGGCGCGGGGGCCGTAGCGGCGGTCGACGTGGCGCACCAGGCCCGGGATGTCGGCGCGCAGGAAGGCCGCCTCTAGCTCGCGCAGAAAGGCCTCGCGATCGTCGGCCGAGCCGGTGACCTCGACGCCCCCGGTGACGTTGTGATCGCCGAAGTGCACGGCGCAGAACGCGACGGTGGCCTCTTCCCAGGTGATGGTGGAGCGCACGCGGACCTTGCCCCAGGCGAGCTTCATGCGGCCCGCGGAGCGCGTGGCTCGCTCTTCGGTCGTGAGCTCGTAGCAGTGCACGCGCTCCTTCGGGGGTCGGTCGTCGAACAGCGAGAGGACCGCGAAATGGGCGGCGACTTGCGGCAAATCGAGGACCAGGGGCCGGACAAACTTGCGATACACGGCGCGGCCGTCGCCGTGCTCGGCGACGTTGCTCTTGGCCTCGGCGAGCTGGGCCAGGAAGGCCGTCTCGACGTCGGGGCCGCCCGTTTTGCGCAGCAGTTGGAGCGCGCGACCGGCGTACATCAGGACCTGCACGGCCTCGATGCCCGAGATGTCGTCGAAGAACCAGCCGCAGCTCGTGAACATGAGCTGGCTGTGTCGTTGGAGCTCCAACAATTCCAGCCGCAGAACGTCGAGCTCGGGGCTGCGCGTGCCTTTGGCGTGGATGCCGAGGTAGGCCTCGACGTTGGCGATGCGGCGATCGACGATGACGCGCACGTAGTCGTCGCGAGCGGCCCAAACATCGTGAAATAAAGGCCCGCCGCGCTGCTCGAAGTGCTGGGCGCAGGTGGCGTTGAGGGCGTCGAGGGCGTCGCGCAGCGGCCTTCTCCAGGCCTGGTTCCAGCCCGCTCGACCGCCGGAACAACCGCAGTCGCTCTGCCAACGCTCGACGCCGTGGGCGCAGCTCCATGAGGTGCGCTCGGCGATCGCGACCTCCCGGCGAGGAGGGTTTTGCGCCAGCATTTCGGCGTAGTTCGTGAGGCGAACGCGGGGGTCCGAGGCGATCGCGAAGAGCGCGTGGGCGAGGGCCATGTCGCCGAAACGGTGGTGGTGTCCGTAGGTCTCGCCGTCCGTCGCGACGTGCACCAGTTGGGCGTGCGTGCGCCGCTCGGAGAAACCCGCGAGGAGCCTCGCGACGAAGGCGTCGCCGCTGTCGAGAAGGCGCTCGAAGGCGATGGCTTGGGAGATGGGTCCGTCGTAGAAAAAAAGCGCGATGGAGCGGCCGGAGGGCAGGCGGGCGAGGTAGGGCTGGGAGGGATCGACGCGCTCGTGACCGACCTCGATCCACGCGGTGTCGCCGATGTCTCGGACTTTCGCGGCCTGGCGAGGTGCGAGGATCGTAAAGGCGATGCCCTCGGCGGCGAGGGCTTCGAGGGTGCGCGTATCGACGGCGGTCTCGGGCAGCCACATGCCTTCGGGAGGGCGACCGAAGCGGTGCGTGAAGTCGGCCACGCCCCAGCGCACTTGCGTGCGCAGATCGCGATCATTGGCGAGGGGCAGGATGATGTGCCCGTAGCCCTGAGCCATCGCCGAGCCGTGACCCGAGAAGTGCCGCCGGCTCTCTTCGTCGGCGCGCAGGATGGCCTCGTAGGTCTCGGTGCCGTGCTCCTTCAACCACGAGAGCAGCGTGGGCCCGAAATTGAAGCTCATTTTCGCGTAGTTCGAGCCGATGTGCGCGATGCGCTTCTCGCCGTCGAGGCGCCGTGACGCGGCGTTCGGCGCGTAGCACTCGGCCGTGATTCGCGCGTTCCAGTCGTGGTAGGGGTGCGCCGACGCTTGGGCCTCGATCGTCTCGAGCCAAGGATTTTCGCGGGGCGGCTGGTAGAAATGACCGTGGATCGCGACGTAGCGATCGGGGGACGGGGTCTTCATCAACGGGCCTTCAGGAGTCCTACGAGGCGTCTCCGAGGCCGTCCTCTTGCTCGCGAATCACCAGCACCGACGCGCTCGCGGCGCGCACGACGGCCTCCGTGACGCTGCCGAGGATGAGCCTCGACAGGCCCGTTCGACCGTGGGTGCCGAGCACGATCACATCGGCGTCCTCGCGCTTCGCGACGTTCGCGATGGCGCGTGCGGCCGGGCCTTCTTCGACGAAGCCCGTCGCAGACACGCCGGGGTGTCGCTCGATGATCTCGTTCAACATGCGTTCGGCAGCCGCGCGGACCTCGGCGATGGCGTCGGCTGGCATGGGGGCCCATGTGGCACCGAAGGGCCCGGCCACGCCGTAAATGGGGTCGGGCGCGATGTCGACGCTGTGCACGATGCACAGCCGGCCGTTGCTGCGCAGCGCGAGATCGAAGGCCGATTCCACGGCCTTGGAGGCCGCTTCGGAGAAGTCGGTGCCGACCACGAGGACGCCCGTCGGCTTGGCGCGCACGCGCGCGACGAGCACCGGTGCGGGGCTGAGCTGCACCACGCGCTCGGCGATGCTTCCAAGCAGCACGCGCTTCCAACCCGTGAATCCACGGCTGCCCACGACGACGAGGAGGGCCTTGTTGCGTTCGGCCACGTCGAGCAACACGCGATCGGGACTTCCCGTGGCCACGGAGACCTTGAACGACGAGCGCTCGCGGCCCGTGAGCTCTTTCACGCGTTCTTCGATAAACTCCGCGGCTCGTCGCTCGGCGCCCAAGAGGCGCTCCAGATCGGCCTCGTTTTCCTGGGGAAAGAGCGTGTTTTGAGCCATCCGCTCGGGGATCGCGTGGCACACGACGAGGTCGCGATCGAAGGCCGCGGCCCAGCGATTTGCTTGAATGATCGCCTTGTTTGCGTCTTCCGAGAGATCGGTGCCAACGACGACCGGGCCGAGCTTCTTCATGGGTGCCATAGGGAAGGTTTCGCGCCTCCCGCACGCCGGGTCAACCGGCCCCGCGCGGGACGCTAATTGTGCGGGATCGGCCGCAGACGCACGCAGTCGATGCAGCCGGAGATTCGCTGAGCGAGCTGTGCTCTTGGGGTCGACGAGGAGCCTATTTGGGAGGCTCGATGGGGGCGCAGGTCGAGACCCCGGCACCCACGATTTCGAAGCCGACATCGGGCACGATCGTGGTGGTCTCGCCGCTCGCGGGGCTGTACACGTCGACCTGCGAGGAGAGGCCGGTCGGCGCCGTGAAGAGGTAGAAATCGCCGCCCCAAAAGGCAAAGGCCCAGGCCACGCCGATGCTGAGCGAGCTCTGTGGCGCCTGCGAAATGATGTCGGAGCTCGAGCGGTCGATTTCGGCGACGACCGGCGGCTTGGTCAGGAAAAAGCCGTAGAGCCGCGCGTCGCCGGTCCCCGTGAGCTCGGCGGCGCTATCGAGCGCGTCGTAGTAGCCGACCTTCGACACCTTGAGGGTGCTCAGATCGAGCGTCGCGATGCCATCGCCGCTGTAGCTGCTGAGGTAGAGCGTCTCGTCGTTGCTGCCCGGCGTGTCGCTGACGAAGCCCATCCCAAAGAGCTGGTACGCGCTCAGTTGGCCCGGCTCGTACGCCGTGTTTTTGCACGTCGCGTTGGTGACATCGACGCGAAACATGTTGCCGTCGCTGTACAGCACCCACGCGCTTCCGGTGCGATCGACGGCCATCGAAAAGGGTGTCGGGATGCCCGTCGCGGGCCCGCCCTGCACCGGGCACGTGAGCTTGCCGATCTGCTTGAACTCAAGGGTTGGCGGGTAAAAACTGTAGAGCTCGTTGCCCGTGCCGACGACGTAGATGAGCTTCGCTGCGTCGACGCAGTTGTCGCTCGGCAAGCCGCCGCCGCCGCTGCCTCCGGCGCCCGTCGTGATGACGTCGTCGCCCCCGACCCCGGTCGCTGATGACGTTGAAGAAGCCGCTGCCGCGCCCGCTCCCGACGTGTCTTCCGAGGCACCTGTGCAGCCGAGGCTCACCGAGAGCAACGCGGGGGCGAGCCACCAGAGGAGCGAGCGCATACAGCCAAAGTACCACGAGCGGTCCTTCGGTCGGGGGACTCTCCGCGGACGAAAAACGGCTCTCAAATACGCGTCAATTGGCCCGATCCGATGGGCTAGCTACCGTGATATTACCAAGATGTAACCTGAGTGTTCTTGGTCGGAAGGTAGCGTGATGCAGCGGAAAAGCGGCCTTGTATTCCTCCTCGTGCTCTCCGCCGTGGCGACCGCGTTCGGCGGTTGGGCCGCGGGGTGCGGCGGTGGCGAAAGTGGCAGCTCGAGCACGTCGGGGGGTGGCGTAGCGACGGAGTGCTCGACACCGGAAGAATGCGACGACGCCAACCCATGCACCGACGACGCATGCACCGACGGGGCGTGCGTCCACACCGACAACACCGCGGATCTGCCCGACCCGACCGCGGGCGATTGCAAGAAGCTCACGTGCGAAGCGGGCGCTTCGGTCGAAGCCAAGGACAACACCGACATCCCCGATGACAACGAGGACTGCACGGTCGACGCATGCTCCGGAGGTCAGGCGTCGCACACACCGAAGAACAATGGTTCTTCGTGCGTCATCGGCGACAAGAGCGGCACCTGCGAAGAGGGGGTCTGCGTCGTGGAGTGCTCGGAGGCCGACCCCGCGTGCCCCGACGACAACAATCCGTGCACCGAGGACTCGTGCGATATCGCCGCCGGGCAATGCGTGTACGACCCCCTCGATGGCGTGCCCACCCCCGGGGCGCCCACCGAGCTCGACTGCAAGCGCAACGAGTGTGTGCTCGGCGTCGACACGGTGATCATCGACGATACCGAGATTCCCGACGACAACAACGAGTGTACCGACGACCTGTGCGACGCGGGCGTTCCCTCGAACCCGCCGACCAACATCGATACTCCCTGCGGGGCCAACGGCGACGAGCTTTGTGACGGGGCTGGCGTTTGCGGTGAGTGCAACGACGCCTTGCTCCATTGTCCGTTCACACCCCCCTGCGAGACCCCCACCTGCGACAACCACGTGTGCGGGATCTCGTTCAAGATTTTGGGCGACGCGAGCCCGTCGCAGACGCCCTCGGACTGCTTGGTCAACGTCTGCGACGGCGCGGGCGCTGTGATTTCGCAGAACGACGACCTCGATGTGCCCGACGACGGCAACGACTGCACCCTCGACGCTTGCAGTGGCGGCGTGGGGAGCCACGTGAATCAACCGCCCCTCGCGGCGTGCGCGGCAGGGCAGTGCGACGGCAACGGGGTCTGCAAATTCTCGACGGGTCTCGCTTGCCTCCTCGACACGGACTGTGCGGGCGGTATGTGCGTCGATGGCTTCTGCTGCGACA
>CAYLJT010000132.1:0-13310 GCA_964383995.1 uncultured Polyangiaceae bacterium | reverse complement strand
AAGGTGGCGGAATTGGCAGACGCACTAGCTTGAGGTGCTAGCGGGTAACACCGTGCGGGTTCAAGTCCCGCCCTTCGCACTCACCCATCCCAAGGGCCGACGTTCCACGACGTTGGCCCTCTGGCTTTTGTGGGCTAGCGTCGACGCGTGAAGGTCGCATGGCTCTCGGGGATGGCGCTTTCGCTTTTGCTCACCGCCGCGTGGCCGGAAGACGCCTACGCCTGAGGCGTGGGCGCGCCGGTCGGTCCGACGGGCGTCACATGCAAGGGCTCGTCGACGTCCGAGGTGGCGGCTCGCGGCGCGCGTGTCGGCCTTTCCTACGGCTACTTCAAGAGCGACCTGACCTTCGACGGGACGCTTCACGTGGGCATGTCCCGTCACGCCGTGGTGCTCGCCAGCGAGCTTCCTCTGGGCTCGCGCTCGACCCTGCAGCTTGCCGCGGGGGGCATCGCTGAGGGGCTCTTGACGACCGGCGATCGAGCCTACGATATGGGCCCGGGGTGGCTCGCGTCGGCGTCGTTCGCCTATCGAATCGCCGAGCTCCATGGGCCATGGCCCTTTCTCCTCGCGACGGGGACGCTCGGGGCGTCGGCCGCGCGAACGACGTTGCAAGGCGGCAATGGGGACACTTCATCGCTCTCGGCGCTCGACCTTCGGATCGGGGTCGTCGCGGGTTGGACCTTCGCCGAGCAGGTCAGCCCCTATCTCGCGGCCCGGGTCTTTGGAGGGCCTGTCACGTGGGAGTACGACGATGCTCCGGTGACGGGCACGGACGACTATCACTATCAACCCGCGGTTGGCGTCGCCCTTTCGCTCGGGCCCATGGACTTGAACGCTGAGTGGGCGTTCCTCGGAGAGCGCGGATTTTCGGCCGGCGTTGGCGCGGTTTTTTGATGGGGAGAAGGCGATTTCGACAACGCGAACGCCGCGATTCCATCGCGACAACGAGCCACGATGGGTCGTTGGCCGCGCCGAAATTCGAGGTTTTGGCCTGGTTTCTTCGGGCTTCGCCTAAGCTTGAAGATTCGCGCCGCGCATTTCCCAGCGCAGCGAATCGCATGAATCGATGCACTAGGCCTTCCACCGGCAGGCCCTTGGAGTAATCTCCGCTCGATCATTTCGACACCGTTCTTCTTCACCACGGAGAGCTACGCATGCGCCTGTTTCAGACCTTCGTTGCGGCAACCCTTGCACTTCCCTTGCTGGCTTTCTCGGCGGGCTGCGGCAACAGCGCGGGGGGCGCGACGACCGCCACCGAAGGTGCTCATCCCCTCATTGGCCAAAAGGCTCCGACGTTCAGCTCGGAGTCGGTAGCGGGCGAAGGCCCTTCGTCCCTCGCCGATGCAAGCGGTCGCGTGGTCATCGTGGACTTTTGGGCCACGTATTGCGCGCCCTGCCGCAAGTCGTTTCCCAAGTATCAGGAGCTCGTCGATCAGTTCGGCGGTGACCTCGCCGTGATCGCGGTGAGCGTCGATGATCCGGAGGATGCCTCGAAGGAGCAGCTCTCGGAGTTTGCCTCGTCGACGGGCGTGAAATTCGCGATCGTTTGGGACAAGGACAAGAGCGCGGCCGGCTCCTACAAGCCCCCGAAGATGCCGACGAGCTTCGTGATCGACAAGAGCGGCGTCGTTCGCCACGTTCATGCGGGGTACGAGTCGGGTGAAGAGCAGACCATCGCCTCCGAGGTCGAAGCGCTGATCAAAGCCCAGTAGCCGATGCTCGCCCGCACGACGCGACGATGGCCCGGTCCGGTCACGCTCTGCGTGGCAGCGGCGCTCGTTGCTGCGTCGTGCGGCGATAACGTGAGCCCACAATTATTTGGAGCTGAAACGACTTCGAGCTCCGGGGGCACGGGAGGCTCGGGGGGTGAGAGCTCGACGACGACCGCCACCTCCTCGTCGAGCACGACGGCGACGGCGACAGCGACGACCACGACGACGACGACCAGCACCGGCATGGATCTGTGCGGGAACGGCACGTGCGATCGCGGCGAAGAGGCGAGCTGCCCCGAGGATTGCGCGGGAACCTGTGCGCATACGACGTGCGTGCTGGGCGCCGCGCTCACGCTCGGATGCGACAGTTGCGTCGATATGGTCTGCGGCGCGGACCCCTATTGTTGCGACAGTGACTGGGACGGCCAGTGCATCGACGAGGCCGAGAACCTGTGCGGCGTGATGTGTTGCGGAGACGGCGTCTGCTCCGACGAAGACTGCGCGAGCTGCGAGACGGACTGCGGCGCATGTGTTTGTGGCGACGGCGTTTGCGCGGGCGAAGACTGCGTTTCGTGCGAGGGCGACTGCGGCGCTTGCGTGTGCGGCGACGGCACTTGTTTGGGCGAGGACTGCGGTGGGTGCGCCATGGATTGCGGTCCTTGCCCGACGTGCCCGCACGCGGTTTGCGCGACGGGAGCGGCCCTCGACACGACCTTGTGCCGCGACGCTTGCGTCGACGAAGTGTGCGCCGGGAGCGCGTCGTGCTGCGGTGACGCGTATACGTTCTCGGGCGCCTGCGCGTTCGAGGCGTCGACGACCTGTGGACCGGACGCGTGCATCGACGCCGTGTGCACGACGCTGCCCGGGTGTTGCAACGGCAGTTGGGATCAGAGCTGCGTCAACGCGGTGATCGCGACCTGCGGCGTGAGCTGCGCGTGCGCGCACGACTTGTGTGTGCCGGACATGGGCCCGTTAGCAACGGGCTGCGATCCGTGTGTCGACGCCATTTGCTTGGCCGATCCGTATTGCTGCAACGCCGATTGGGACGGCATCTGCGTCGACGAAATTGACGTTGTGTGCGGGATCTTGTGCCCCTGAGCGCTACTGCGTGGGGCCCGTGATGTCGCCCACCGCAACGCCAAAGTCGTTGGCCTTGAAGGTGTGCTCGTTGCCAGGGAAGCGGAAGGTCTGGACCTCGCCGACGTAGGCCCGCGTCGCCTCGACGATTTGATCGCCGATCTCCGCGAATCGCTTGGCAAACCGCGGGGAGAGGTTGCGGTACATGCCGAGCAGGTCGTAGCAGACGAGGACCTGGCCATCGCAGCCAGCGCCTGCGCCAATTCCGATCGTTGGAACTGAAACAGTCGCCGTGATCTCGGCGGCCAGGTCGGGTGGGATGGCCTCGAGGACCAGGGCGTAGACCCCGGCTTCTTCCATCGCGCGAGCGTCGTCGAGGACTCGGCGCGCGGCGTCGACCCCCTTGCCTTGCACGCGGAAGCCGCCCATCGCGTGCACCGATTGCGGCATGAGCCCAACGTGCCCCATGACGGGGATTCCGGCGGCGATGATGCGCCTCGCGTGCTCGGCGTACTCCTCGCCACCTTCGAGCTTGATGCTCTCGAAGGCGCCGTCCTTCATCATCTTTCCGGCGTTCTCGACGGCTTGCTGAGGCGACACCTGAAAGCTCATGAAGGGCATGTCGCCCACCACGTGCGCGCGCCTCGTGCCCCGGACCACGGCCCGACCGTGGTAACAAATTTCGTCGACCGTGACGGGCAACGTGTTGGCGTGGCCCTGCACCACCATGCCGAGAGAATCGCCCACGAGCAGGACGTCCGCGCCGCCTTCATCGAGCAGGCGCGCCATCGTCACGTCGTAGGCAGTCACCATCGCGATCGGTCGAACGCCCTTGCGATTTCGCAGATCGGGGACGGTTACCTTGCGAAAAGACTCCGAAGAGCCTTGGCCGTTTCCGTACATTTTTCCTCCTGGTCGCGGCCCAAAGGGGTCCACGCCTGGGCCGAAGCCTACGGTCTTCCGCCGGCCCTCGCAAGCTCGCCTTGGACGCCCGCGGCGCATGCGGCATGATGGGCGTGATGCGCTTCGAACGATTGTTCTTCGCCGGGATAGCCACGTTCGCGCTCGGTTGTGAATCGAGCCACGGAGACGCGCTGCCCGATCCCGTGACCGAGATGATCCCGGAGGGCGGCCTCGCGGCCTACCCCGAGCCTCCGTACGGCGTGAAGGTCGGATCCATCATCGATAACTTTCAGTTCAACGGCTACGCCGACCCGTCCCTCGACACTTCGACGCTGGTGCCGCTTTCGCTCGGGGATTTTTACAACCCTTCGGGGAACGAAGTCTATGACAGCGGCTCTCCGCTCGGCGCGGGCGAGCCCAAGCCGCGGGTACTGCTGATCGACGTCTCGTCGAGCTGGTGTGGCCCCTGCAAGATCGAAGCGGACGAGGTCTTGCCAGGAAAATACGCGGCGCTCGCGCCGAAGGGTGTCGAGTTCTTGTTGCAGCTCGCCGACGGGCCGACGCCGGGGACGGCCGCGACGGAGTCCGATCTGCGCGCGTGGACGAACGCGTTCGATGTGAACTACCCCTCCGCCATCGACCCCTCGTACCAGCTCGGCGCGCTCTTCGATACCAGCGCTTATCCAGCCAATTTCATCATTCGTACGGACACGATGGAGATCGTGGAGGTGGTCACGGGCGCGCCCGAAGACTCGTTCTGGGTGAAGCTCGAAGGGACCGCCGATTCGCTCAACTGAGGTTGAGCGGAGGCGCGAGCGAAGGACCTGACGGCGCGCGCATCGCGACGTGAAGTGGATCTCACTACCGACCGCCGGTTTATCAGCGATGCGGTGCGCTAGGTCGTGGATCGTTGGGCGTGTATGCTCTTCTTGGCGTCGCTTGGTCGCCCATCGTCATGCACCCCATCCGCTTCAAAACCACGGTCGCCGACGACGGAACATTGGTCATTCGGCTCCCCCCGGCGCTGGCCGGCTCGTCGGTCCATGTGGTCGTCGATGGCTCGCGCGTGGACGACGACGACGACGACGACAGCCGGCGCCGACGCCAACAAAAAGATGTGTTCCTCGAGCTCGTGCGGAGCCCGGCGCTCAACCTTGGAAACGTGCCCGAGGCTACGCGGGCCATCACCGAGGGCGCGTGTCGCGCGGTGGCCGTCGAACGCGCGAGCGTGTGGCTCTACGACCGACGCCGGACCGCCCTCGAGTGCGTAGACCTCTACCAATGGTCGCGCGACGACCATTCGAGCGGGTTTACGATCTCCACGGAAGACTTCCCGGATTACTTCGCGGCGCTCGAAAACGACGACCTCATCTCTGCGCCGAACGCGGGCACGGATCCACGAACGGCGGCGTTCCAAGAGGGCTACCTGGCACCGAACGACATCCGCTCGATGCTCGACGTCCCCATTCGTCTGCGTGGTCAAACGGTCGGCGTGCTGTGCCTGGAGCAGGTCGGCACCGAGCGCCGTTGGACCGCCGAAGATCGCACCGCTGCGAGCTACCTCGGGCACATGGCGGCCTTGGCCTTGGAAATGGGGGAGCGCGCGCGTGCCGAGAACGCGTTGGAGGCGTCGCATTCGCTGCTGCTCGCGACGTTGGAGTCCACGGCCGAGGGCATCCTCGCCTTGGATGGGAAGGGCAAAATCGTGCGCTTCAACTCGCGCTTCATCGAGATGTGGGACGTGCCCGACAGCGTGCTCACGGCGGTGGACACCTCCGCCCTGGGCGAATTCCTTGCAGCTCAAACTACCGATCCGGAGCGCCACGCCAAGCGCTCGACGTCCCTGGCCCTCGACCTCGACGCGGAGAGCTACGAGGTCGTGGAGCTCACCGACGGGCGGGTGTTCGAGTGGCACTCCAAGGCGCAGCGGATGGGACCCTCGTCGATCGGCCGGGTGTGGTCGTTTCGCGACGTCACCGAGCGGCGCGTCGCCGAGCAGCGCCTGCGTGAAGAGCGCGAGAAGGCCGATGCTTTGCTCCGCAACATCCTGCCGGTGGCGATCGCCGAGCGCTTGAAAGAGAGCTCCGCGCAGATCGCGGACAGCTTCAGCGACGTCTCGGTGCTGTTCGCCGACATGGTCGGTTTTACGGCGTTTTCCGCGACCATTTCGCCCGAGGCCCTGGTGAGCTTGTTGAGCGACGTGTTCTCACGCTTCGACGTCCTCGCGGAGCGGCATGGCGTAGAGAAGATCAAGACCATCGGCGACAGCTACATGGCCGTCGCCGGGCTCCCTACGCCACGCGCCGATCACGCGGACGCTGCGGCCGCGCTGGCCCTCGACATGCAGCGCACCATCCGCGAGATCGCCGGGGCGCGGGGCATCGACATCGAGCTTCGCATCGGCATCGACTCGGGCCCGGTCGTGGCGGGCGTCATCGGCATCAAGCGGCTCATCTACGACCTCTGGGGCGACACGGTGAACACCGCGAGCCGCATGCAGTCCCACGGCATCGCGCAGGGGATTCAGCTCAGCCTCGCCACGCGCGAGCGCCTCTCCGGCCGATTTTACTGCGTCGAGCGCGGGGTCCTCGAGGTCAAGGGCAAGGGCCCGATGCGCACGTTCTTGCTCGAAGATCGCTGAGCCGCGCGCCGTGGGCCGAGCGCCCCGCACGAAGTCAGCGATGAGCGATGCGCGCGTTGCTCTCGTCGATGCGACGCATGGCCTCGAGCAAGAGCGACTCGGGCGAGGCCATGATCACGCGGGGCCCCGGAGAGAAGCCGAGGTCGATGCGAAACTCGCCGTCACGCAGCGCCAGCATTCGGTAAAACGCCTCTTCTCCGCGCACGCCCGGCCAGACAGCGTCGACCACTTGCCCTTCGTGGAAGTGAATATCGCCCGAGCCCGTCGGGCTTTGCACACGCAGCGCGCAGGTCTTTCGACCGTGCCAGAGCACCTGGATGACATCGGGCAACGACATCTCTTGAAGGGTGCCGCCCGCGCCGCGAGAGCGTGAGGGCGACGCGCGACGCTCGATGAGCTGGCGCAGCTTCGCGGCCAAAACATCGGCTGCCGCGGGCTTCGAGACGAAGTCGTCGACCCCGACATCAAAGGCCCGCTGAGCGCTCGCGCGATCGTTCTTGCGGGTGAACACGACCCAGGTCACGTCCCGGCGCTTGGCCTCGCGGACCGCCCATTCGCGGAGCCGCAGCCCGGCGTCCGGCTCTTCGAGATCGAGCTCGGCGACCACCGCGTCGATCTCGGAGGTTTCGAGCTCCCGCTTCGCTTGTGCGGCCGTGCGCGCGATTTTCACCTCGAAGCCCTGCTCCACCAGGCGAAGCTCGAGCACCGTCGTCTCCTCCGGATCGGGATCGACGAGCAGCGCCATGTGGCGATCGGCGAAGAGCTTGGCGCGAATATCGTCGCCGCTCATGAGCTGGGACAGGATGTCGACGACGTTGGGATCGAAGATCGTCCCGCGGTGCTTTACGAGCTCCGCGCAGGCATCCTTCGGTGTGAGCGCGCGGCGAAAGGGGTTGCGTGGGTTTTGCGTGATGTCGGCGAAGGTGTCGACCACCGCCAAGATGCGCGCGCCGAGCGAGATCTCTTTGCCCGCGAGCCCGGCAGGAAATCCCCTGCCATCGTGGCGCTCGTACATGCCCGACAGGGCGCTCAAGGTCTCGTTGGCGAGGCGCACGGACGCCATCAGGCGTTGGGGCATCTCGTAGGCCTTTTGAGCTGCAACCTTGTGCCCTTCGTACTCGGACGCGTTCAGCGCGGTCAGGTGGTAGGTGCCCACTTTGCCGAGGTCGTGCAGGTAGCAAGCCGCGACGACCGCCCCGGACTGAACGGGGCCGAGGCTCATTCGCTCACAAACCTGCCTCGCGATGCGCGCGACCCGTGACGAGTGGCCGCGCAGCTCGGCGCGAGAATTTTCGAGCAACGTGACCAGCACGTTGAGGCTCTCCAGGAACTCGGGCGACGTCGTGGGAGGCGTGGGAGGCGCCGACGGAACGACCGGCGGAACCGAGATTTTCGCGGCGATCGGCGCCGAAGGTAGGGGGCCCGAAAAGGACCCCGTGCGCAGCATGGGATGGGGCGTGACCTGCGAAAACTCGATGGGCTCGGGCGCGAAGCTCGCACCGGGACGACTGATCGGCGCGGCGGGCGCCACGGGCCCCTGGTTGGGGAGCGTGTGCTCGAAAGGCGCGAGCTCGTTGAGGTCGGGCATGACCACGACGGGCCGCTTGATGCTCACGAAAGCGTTCACGTCGCCGTTGTAGTTTCGCGCGATGGTGGCCCGCACCGCGGCGGGCCGCGCGACCAGCACGCGCAACGCCTTCACCGACGCTGCCAACTTGACCTCACCGATGGCGGCGCCGTTGTCCGGATCGGGCGTGACGACGGTCAAGCGCTGCGCCGACTCTTCGAAGAGCACCGGGCAGACGTTGTAGAGCTCTGCGAGCTTGCGCGGCACGCGCGCCAAGACCTTCGGATCGATGGCCGCCTTCGAGAGCTTCTCCGTCGAAACGAAGCGCGTTCGGTGCATCGTCGCGATGTGCTTGAGCAGGTCCCCCTCGACCATGATGCCAAGGTCGATGATCGCGTCTTCGATGCGAGAGCGGTTGCGGACCGAGTACTCCACCGCCTGTCGGTGCTCGGCCGGTTGAATGCGACCGTCCGCCAGGAGCTGGTCGGCGACACGCTGGTTGGTCGCAATAACCTGCATTTATTCGTGGTGCAGTGTAGCCGAGAGGCCCTGGCAAGGGCCAAACACACGGCAATTTTTCAGACGGAGGGTGACTATTTCCACGAACCCATCGAACGCGCGTGAACATGCGGCGCTGGCGAGGCCCACACACGGCGCCTAGCCGCTCGGCTTGGAAAGTTCCTCTGATACTTCTCAGGGCGTAACAATTCGCCCACAAATAGAGCGATTTTCTGCCGATCCGCCTCGGCAAAACGAATCGCTTTGCTAGCATCCGGCCGCCTCCCGCGGCCGCGTCGGCCCGGTAGAAAGGACTCGCATGTTGTACCGCCCTGGCCGGCGCTCGCTTGTACGCTCGACCGTCGCGTGGTCGCTCGGCTTCGCCGCCCTGAGCACCGTCGCCCTGGCTCCCAACAAGGCGTTCGCGGTGGACGCCGCCGGCGCGGACGCGGGACACGCGACCCTCGACACGTTCTACGGTGAGCCCACGCGTGAGCTGCGTGGCGTGCGCTGGGGCGCGCCGCCCCGCGTGCGATTCGCCGCCTGGCAAGCGTTCGAGAAGGCCACGGGAGGCGCCTTCCGCGCCGGCTGGGACACCGGCACGGGCGTCCCGCTGCGCTTGTACGGCCGCGGAATCGCGGCTCCCGGCAGCGTCGCGTCGGCCCGAAAGGCCGAGGCGTTTGCCCGCGAGCTGCTCACCCGTCACCTCGATCTGCTCGCGCCGGGCGCCGCCCCCGACGATTTCGTCCTCGTCTCCAACACCGAGGAGGGCGGCTACCGAACCGTCGGCTTCCTTCAAAACCGCAAGGGCGTCCCGGTCATTTCGGGCCAGGTGAGCTTCCGCTTCAAGAACGACCGTCTGTTCGTGATCGGCTCCGAGGCCCTGCCCTTCGTAATCGTTGCACCTCAAAAGACATCGATCGACGTCGACGCGCTGCGCGAACGCGCCCTCGCCTGGATGAACGAGGTGTCGACGTCCGCGCTGACCGGCGCCGTCGATGGCCCCTTCGTGCTCCCTCTGATCGCGGGCCAGGGCGCCGTCAGCTACCGCACGGTCCGCCGCGTCGTGGTCGACACCACGGGCCCCATTGGACGCTGGGACGTGTACCTCGACGCGAGCACCGGAGAGCCCGTCGCCCGCAAGCAAACGCTGCTTTTCGATCAGGGCACGCTGCTCTACAACACGCCCGATCGCTACCCGCTGTCGACGCGCTCGGACTACCTCGCGCAAGACGCTTCGATCACCATCGACGGCGTGGCTTCGCAGACCGACGTGTCGGGCGTCCTCAACTGGTCGACAGGAACGACGGCGCTCGTGATCGCGAAGCTCACGGGTCCCTACGTCGACGTGCAGAACTCCACGGGCACCGAGGCCGCCCAGACGCTCAACGTGGATCCCGGTGGCTCGGTCACCTGGGACGCCTCCGCGTCCGAGACGGTGGACGCGCAGCTCACCGCCTTCATCCACGCGCGCAAGGCCAAGGAGTTCGTGCGGCAATACGCGCCGTTCATGAGCTGGCTCGATCAGAAGCTGCCCGTCACCGTCAACATCAACGACCAGTGCAACGCCTTCTCGGATGGCAACGGCATCAACTTCTTCAAGTCGAGCAACCAGTGTGAGAACACGGGCCGCATCCCCGACGTCGTCTACCACGAGTTCGGCCACTCGTTTCACTCGCACGCCATCATCCCAGGCGCGGGCGCGTTCGACGGTGCGATGAGCGAAGGTGTCTCGGACTTCCTCGCGGCGAGCATCACCGGCGACCCCGGGACCGCACGTGGCTTCTTCTATTCGAACCAACCCCTGCGGCACATCGACCCGTCCAACTCCGAGGCGGTCTGGCCCGACGATGTGTCCGAGATCCACGAGACCGGCCTGATCATCGCGGGGGCCATGTGGGATCTGCGCAAGAACCTCATAACGACGCTCGGCGACGTGGCGGGGCCCGACCACACGATGATGCTTTATTACGAGATGCTGAAGCGCTCGTCCGACATCCCGTCCGCGTACGTGGAGGTGTTGGCCGCCGACGATGACGACGGCGATCTCGAGAATGGAACGCCGAACGTCTGCGAGATCAACGAGGCCTTCGGTCGCCACGGTCTGCGCAAGGTGGACGTCACGTCGCCGACGCTCGGCGCCGTGCCACCGTCGGCCGAGGGTTACACCGTGTCGGTGAACGTCTCAGGTCTGTACGCGCAGTGCCCTGAGGACGCGCTGAGCTCGTTGACCCTCGAATGGCGGCTCCGCGAAGACAAAACCCAGACGGGCTCGCTCCCGATGGGCCTCGTGGGCGACGTTTGGCAAGCCACGATTCCTCCGCAAGAAGACGGCGAGGTCGTGCAGTACCGCGTCACGATGAAGCTCGAGAACGGCACGTTGTTCGAGTACCCCGACAATGCCGCGGACCCTTGGTACGAGATGTTCATCGGCGCGGTGACCCCCATCTACTGCACCGACTTCGAGTCCGACCCCATCAACGACGGCTGGACCCACGGCCTCACGTCGGGCTCTTCGAACGAAGGTGCGGACGACTGGCAGTGGGGAACCCTCGGCAATCAGCCCGCGAGCGGCGATCCAACCGAGGCCTTTTCGGGCAAGAAGGTGTTCGGCAACGACCTCGGCAAGGGGACGTACAACGGCAACTACCAGGGCGGAAAGGTCAACTACGCGCTCTCCCCGAACGTCGATGTGACCGGCTTCGACGAGGTGCGGTTGCAGTACTACCGCTGGCTCAACGTCGAGGACGGCTTCTTCGATCAAGCCACGATCTACGGCAACGACACCGAGCTCTGGACCAATTTGAACTCAAACCAAGGCAACAGCTCGTCGACGCATCACGTCGATCGCGAATGGCGCTTCCACGACGTGGATCTCACCTCCGTCGTCAAAGACAACAAGGTCCAGGTCAAATACGAAATCGCGAGCGACGAAGGCTTCGAGCTCGGCGGCTGGACCCTCGACGACTTCTGCATCATCGGCATCGACCACCCCGATCCGATTTGCGGCAACGGTGTGATCGAGGGCGAGGAGGCCTGCGACAACGGCGTGGCGAACAGCGACTCAGTCCCCGGGGCGTGTCGCACCACCTGCGTGCTGCCCATCTGCGGCGATGGGCTCACGGACCCCGGAGAAGAGTGCGATGACGAAAACGATGTGGACGGCGACGGCTGCTCCGCGGCGTGCATCGACGAGACCGAGGATCGGCCCGTCGACACGGGTCCCCCGCTCGTCATCGAGGACGGTTGCGGTTGCCGTACCCCCGGCGGCACGAGCAACGGCAATGCAGCTCTCGCGGCCCTGGCGGCTCTCGCAGCCCTATCGATCCGCCGCCGTCGGCCCTAAGACCCATTCGAGATCACCCCGAACCAAGCTCGCCCGACCGCGGGCAACGCGCAACGTTAGAAGGAACATCCCATGGCCAAGCCTATTCGGCAGGTGGGCGTTATCGGCGCCGGCGTGATGGGTAGCGGCATCGCCGCCCACCTCGCAAACGCAAAAATCAAGGTCAAGCTCCTCGACATCGTCCCCCCGGGTTTGTCCGAGACAGAGCGGGGCGACCGCAAGGCCCGCAATCGCTTTGCCCAGGGAGGGTTCGACAAAGCCCTCGCAGCACGACCGGCGGCCTTCTTTCACAAGGGGCTCGCCAAGCTCGTCAGCATCGGCAACATCGAGGACGACCTCGAGACGCTCGCCGATTGCGACCTCGTGATCGAGGCGATCATCGAGCGTTTGCCCGAGAAGCAAGCGCTCTTCGCTCGCCTAGAGCAGGTGCTTTCGCCGGACTGCGTCGTCGCTTCCAACACCTCGGGCCTGCGCATCGTCGACATGGTCGAGGGACGCGGCGCGGGCTTCCGCAAGCGCTTCCTCGTCATGCACTTCTTCAACCCCGTGCGCTACATGAAGCTCCTCGAGCTCGTCGCGGGGGCCGACACCGATCCGGAGGTGCTCGATCGCGTGGCGCGCTTCGGCGAGGACACCCTCGGCAAGGGCGTGGTGTTCGGCAAGGACACACCGAACTTCATCGGGAACCGCATCGGCGCCCACGCCATGATGGCGACGATCCATCAGATGTTGACCGACGGCCTGAGCCCCGAAGACGTCGACGCCATCAGCGGCGTCCCGATGGCTCACCCGAAGAGCGCGAGCTTCAGGACCGCCGACATGGTCGGCCTCGACACGTTCGTGCATGTCGCGGACAACTGCTACGCACTGCTCACCACCGACGAAGAGCGCGACGTGTTCAGCGTGCCGCCCTTCATCCGCGCGATGGTCGAGAAGCGGCTGCTCGGCGACAAAACGAAGGGCGGCTTTTACAAAAAGAGCAAAGAGGGCGTGGAGACCCTCGATCCGACGACCCTCGAATACCGAGCAAAAAAGCAGGACCCGGAGATCAAGAAGGTCACGAAGGGCCTCTCGGAGATCGAGGACCCCCGCGCGCGCCTGCGCAAGCTGGTCGCGGATCCCGGGAAAACCGGCCAATTTGCCTGGAAGGTGCTCTCGCGCTCGCTCGCGTACGCGGCGCGACGCGTGGGTGAGATCGCCGACGGCGTGACCGCCATCGATGATGCGATGCGCTGGGGTTACAACTGGGAGCTCGGACCCTTCGAGGTCTGGGACGCGCTCGGATTCTTGCCGACCTTGGAGCGCATGGAGGCCGAGGGCATCAAGCTGCCCCACGCCATTTTGGCCATGCGCGCCGCGGGCGCGACGGCGTTCTACGAAGAAGGGCGCACGTTCGATTTGCTCAAGGGGGAGTACTCACCGCGTGCCAACGACCCGCGCGTGGCGACCCTCGACGTGTTGCGTCGGGGCACGAGCCCGGTGCTCAAGAACGACGGCGCGGAGGCGTGGGACCTCGGTGACGGCGTCCTCGGCCTGACTTTCAAGAGCAAAGCCAACAGCATCGAT
>CAYLJT010000131.1:0-13407 GCA_964383995.1 uncultured Polyangiaceae bacterium | reverse complement strand
CTCGCGACGTCAACCTTGGCAAGGTTGCACTCTACCACTGAGTTACTCCCGCAGACTGCGGACCTCGCTGCCGATGGGCTCGGCAACGAAGGGACGCGACGAATAGCGCGGCCCCATCGAGGCTGTCAAGCCCACGCTGTGATTGTGAAGAAAAACCCGATTTTTGAAGAGCTCTTCGCGCTCTACGCCGAGACCGACCAACTCTTCTCTTCGTGGTCCTGCCCCGCGTCGACCACCTGCTGTCGCTTTGGGATCACGGGCCGCGAGCCCCACGTCACGAACATCGAGCTCTCGCTCGTGCTCGACGCGGCCCGTCGCGCGGGTGTCTCGCTCGACGCGAAAACTCCTTCGAAAAAAGCCCTTCCGCTGCTGTCGGAGGGGCGCTGTCCCTTCTTGTCGAACGAGGGCTCGTGCACCATCTACGCGTCGCGACCGTTTGGTTGCCGCACGTTTTATTGCGACGACGCGACCCCCGGTGAGCGCGTGCGGCACCGCGAAATCACCGACCTTTCGCGGCGCATCGAGGCCCTTTCGCAGCGCTTCGATGGACGCCACGAGAAGGGTCGTCCGCTGACCAAAGCCATCTTCGCCGCACAAAACGAACGCAGCGCAGCGCCCGGAAAGGGCCGTCGCTAGGCGCGATCCACGGCCATCACGCCGGGGATTTTTTGCAACTGGCGGATCACGCTCTTGAGCTGCGCGAGGTCGGAACAGAGGAAGGTGAACGTGTTCGTCGCGCGGCCGTCGTCCCCCGCGCGGCAGGTCGCCTCGCTGATGTTGATGCCCTGCGTGTGGAACGTCTGGCCCACGGTGGCGAGGATGCCCGGGCGATTGGCGGTGGTCACCTTCACCTGCACCGGGCGATTGATCTTCGCACGCGTGTCCCATTGGATCTCGACGCGCCGGTCGGGGTCCGTGTCGAAGGCCTTGGGGCAGTTGCGGCGATGCACAGTGACGCCCCGTCCGCGCGTGATAAAGCCGATGATTTCGTCGCCTGGCAGCGGGTTACAGCACTTCGTGTAACGCACCAGCACGTCGTCGAGGCCGTTCAAGATGATGCCGTGCGAGGTGCGTCCGGTGACGCGTCGCACGAGCGACTCGAAGCGACCCTCCTTGAGCGCGGCCGGCGGCTCGGAGTCTTTTTCGCCGTCTTTCGGCGCCAAAAACTCCATCACGTTCTTGGCGTTGACCTTGCCGTAGCCGATCGCGATGAAAAGCTCGTCGGCGGAGCCCGCGCCGAAGCGCTCGAGCACCTTGCGCAGCTCGTCCTGATTTTTGAGGAGGCGCGAGAGGCTCATGCTCTTGCCATGCATCTCCTTTTCCAGCAGCTCTTGGCCGAGCTTGAGTGACTTGTCGCGCTGCTCCGCGCGGAAATAGCTGCGAATCCTGGAGCGTGCGCGGCTCGTTTCGACGAACTCGAGCCAATCTTTCGAGGGGTGCTGGTTGGCGTTGGTGATGACCTCGACCACGTCGCCGTTGCGGAGCTTGTGACGAATCTGAACGATGGCGCCGTTGACGCGCGCGCCCGCGCAGTGCTCGCCGACCTGCGTGTGGATGGCGTAGGCGAAGTCGATCGGCGTCGCGCCCCGAGGAAACACGCGCACATCGCCCTTCGGCGTGAACACGTACACCTCGTCCTGAAATAGGTCGACCTTGACGCTCTCCAAGAACTCCGCGGGATCCTTCATCTCCTTTTGGAATTCCATGAGCTGACGCAGCCAACCGAAGCGCGTGGCGTCTTTGGGATCGAGGCCGCCGGAGCTGCGTTCTTTGTATTTCCAGTGGGCCGCGATGCCCTGCTCGGCGACGCGGTGCATCTCGGCGGTGCGCATCTGCACCTCGATGCGCTCGTGGCCCGGCCCCATCACCGTGGTGTGGAGCGACTGGTACATGTTGGGCTTGGGGAGGGCGACGTAGTCCTTGAAACGGCCTGGAACCGGCGTCCAACACGAGTGGATCACGCCCAGGGCCGCGTAGCAGTCGGCGATGGTCGGCACGATCACGCGGAAGGCGATGACGTCGTGCACCTGCTCGAAATCGCACTGCTGCACGACCATTTTGCGCCAAATCGAACAGAGGTGCTTGGCCCTCCCCGTCACCTCGGCGTCGAAATCGGCTTCTTTCAGCTTCTTGTGGATGAGCTTCGAGACGTCGGCGATGTACTCGTCGCGTTGCTTCTTCGTGCGCAGCACCTTGCGCTCGAGGTCGGCGTGGGCGTCCGGATCGAGGTAGCGAAACGACAGGTCTTCGAGCTCGCTCTTGATGCTCGCGATACCCAGGCGGTTGGCGAGGGGCGCGTAGATCTCCATGGTCTCGCGGGCGATGCGGTCCTGCGCCTCGGGCTTCATGAACTCGAGGGTGCGCATGTTGTCGAGCCGGTCGCACAGCTTCACGAGCAACACGCGGATGTCCCGCGCCATCGCCACGACCATCTTGCGAAAGTTCTCGGCCTGGCGATCTTCCTTGGAGGTGAAATTAATTTTCGAGAGCTTGGTCACCCCGTCGACCAAGAACGCGACCTCTTGCCCGAACTCGCGCTCGATGTCGGTGGTCGTGGCCAGGGTGTCTTCCACCACGTCGTGCAGCAGGCCCGCGCACACGCTGGCGAGGTCGAGCCGCAGCTCGGTAATGATGCCCGCCACCGAGACCGGATGGCTGAAGTAGGGGTCGCCGCTCTTGCGGGTCTGGCCCTCGTGGGCGCGCTGACTGTAGTGGTACGCTCGATCCAAGAGATCGAGGTCGGCGGCAGGTTGGTAGGCTCGGACGCGGGACCGCAGCTCATCGAGCGCGGCAATTTTGGGCTCTTTCGAGATAGCTACAGACACGGGGGAGGATTTCACAATAACACCGCCTCGCTTTTCCGGCAATTCGCCGGGGGCTTGCGCACGCCGCACGGCCAGCGCAGACAGGCGTCGTGACCTCCGCGCCGAGCAACGACGACACCCCGCGCCCGATCGGTGTCTACGTTCACTTTCCCTATTGTCTGAAGAAGTGCCCCTACTGCGATTTCGTTTCTTTCGCGGCGAAACGCGACGAAATCGATCACGAGGGCTACGCCTCGCGGGTCATCGACGAGCTTTCGCTGCGAAGAGACGACCTTCGCGAACGCAGCATCGCGACCGTGTTTTTCGGGGGCGGGACGCCCTCTTTGTGGGACCCCAAGGCGCTTGGGCGCGTGCTGCGCGCAGTGCTCGACGCGGGCCTTTCGGTGGCCGAAAACGTGGAAATCACGGCCGAATGCAACCCCACGTCGATCGACACCGAGCGCGCGAAGGCGCTTCACGATCAGGGCGTCAACCGCCTGAGCATCGGCGTGCAGGGGCTCGATACGGCGCGGCTGCAGCACCTCGGCCGTTTGCACGACGCGGACGGCGGCCTGCGCGCGCTCGAGGCGGTGGTGCGCTCGGGGATGCCGCGGGTGAGCGCCGATTTGATTTACGGCGTGGCCCTGCACGACCCCGACGCGCCCGGCGGATCGCGCACGCAAACCGCCGACGAGGCGCGCGCCGAGGTTCTGCGCGTGGCGTCGACGGGCATCACGCATCTGTCGGCCTACGCCCTCACCATTGAGCCGGGCACGGGCTTTGGCGAGCTCTCGCGCAAGGGCCGCTTGCCCCTCGCCAGTGAGGATGCCGTCGCGGACACCTTTCTCGCCGTCGACGAGGCCCTCGCCGAGGTGGGGCTCGCGCACTACGAGGTCTCGAACTTTGCGCGGCCGGGGGACGAGTCCCAACACAACCTGGGTTATTGGCGAGGGCGAGACTATTTGGGGCTCGGTACGGGGGCGTTTGGCACCGTCACGCGCGGTGGTGGAGAGGCCCTGCGCACGCGCAACCACCCCGAGCCGCGCACCTGGTCCGCGTGCGTCGCCAAGGGCCAATTGCCCGAAGAGAGCCGCGAGCCCTTGGACGGCGAGACGCGCCTGCGCGAACGGATCATGCTCGGCCTGCGGCTCGCCGAGGGCCTCGACCTCAAAGCGGCCGCGGAGGAGCTGGGGGTCGCGGGCTGGACCGTCGAGCGCGAGCGCGCCGCGCAAAAGCTCGTGGCGCGCGGGCGCTTGCGGATCGAGGGACACCGCCTGCGGGTGCCGCGCGACGCGTGGCTGTTCGCTGACGGGGCCGCGGCTGAGCTAATGTAGCGAATTCGTTTGTGATCAAACGAACTGCTCTCGATCGTCAGAAACGGCCGAGGAGCGCGGCCCCTGCGAAGCCGTCGCCGAGCAGCGGCACGGCCCCGACCTCCATGGGCTCTTCGGGCTTGGAGGGCGCGTCGGGCGCCTTTTGGTCGCTCTTCGGCGGCACCACGTCGACAACCGGCGCGTCGAACGCGTAGAGCAAGATGCCCGTGCCCCCGACCGCGATGGCGCCGCCGAACGCGATGCCCGCGGCCCTTCGCCAGTCGTCTCGCGAGGCACGCGCGGCGTCGTAGTCGTCGAGCTGCGAGCGGGAGATGTTGCCCTTGGATTGGGCCTCCAGGATGTCCTCCGCGTTGGTTTGCTCACGCAGCGCGAGGACCGTGAGGGCGCCTCCTCCGAGGGCTCCCACCGCGCCGACCCCCATGAGCACGTAGGAGGCCACGCGCTGCGAGGTCACGTCCAGATCGATGGTCAGCGTCCGCGACTCGCCGCGGTTGAGCGAAAGCTCGCTCGAATAGGTGCGGTGCCCGCCCTTCGTGATCACCACCAGGTGATTGCCAGGCGCGATTTCAAGGGGCGCAGAGAGGGGTACCGTGCCCATGGGCCGTCCGTCGACCGCGACCTCCGCACCGTCATCGGCGCGCACGTCGAGCTTCGCGGGGCGTTCCCGCAGGGTCACGTCGAGGGCGACGAGGTTGCCTTCCACCGCGACGATCTCACGCTCCTCGTCGAAATGCCCGGGGGACCGCAGCACGACGCGGTGCTTGCCCGGAGTGACTTCTTCGATCAGCGGCATTTCGCCTGCTTTTTTGTCGTCGAGCAGGACCTCGACGGCCTTCGTCGGCGACGACACCATCAGGCGCGTCGGCGCCACGGCGGGGGCCGCCGTGGGCTCGGCCGCGACATCGCCGCCGTCCCCCAAACGCGCCGCCACGGGCTCGAGCTCGGCGAGCGCGTCCGCGGCATCCGATCGGCGGCCTCCCTGCGGCACGAGCTCCAGATAGCGTCGATAGTCGCGGATGGCGCCGCGCAGATGCTCGGGCTTCTTGTCGACGTAGTACTGACGCCGCCGGGCCTGCGCAGACGAGAACAGGATCGCGGGCCGCGGCGCGAGTCGGTAGGACTCTTCGAAGGCCTGGATCGCGGCGGGAAATTGTCCCGCGGCGTAGGCCTGCGCCCCCGCGTTGAACAGGGTCTTGGCCTGCTCCACGTCGTCGGCGAGGGCGGGCGAGGCCAAGGCAAACGACGCGCAAATGCACGAAATGGCGGTCCAGCGCGCGAGGCTCATCGGGGCTCCTGAAAGAGAACATCGACTTCGTAGTCGTAGGCCAGGGCGACGTCTTCGAGACCGTCGCCATCGAAATCTCCCACGCCCATCGCGCGAAACGAGACGATCTCGTCGTCCTCGGGGGGCGGCAACGAAGGCACGACGCCGGGCGTGATGTCGGTGATCAAAAGTCCGTGCTCCGTTGCGACGCCGAGCTCACGGGGCCCGTCGCCGTCGGTCTCGATCGACGCTGCGCAGAAGATGCGTAGGCCGTCCGAGACAAGGGAGGTGGCGTTGGTCGGAGAGAACGCCCCAGCTTCGTTCCAGAGCACCAGCACCGTGTCCGAGACAGTCGCGCTCGCCTTGGGGGACCGCGCGTAGATCAGCGCGTCGACGTCGCCGTCGGCGTCCATGTCGGCCAGCTCGATGGTCGACATATCGCCGATGATCCCCGTGGAAAACGCGTCTTTCGGGCCGATTACGCCGGTCCCGTCCGGGGTCCCGACCACGAGCCACACCTCCCTCTTGGAATCTTGCAGCGCGCCGAGCACCTCGTCGTGGCCATCCGCGTCGAGATCGGCCGCAGCGAAGTGCCCGTTCGTCCAGGACAGGTCGGAGGGAAACGGCTCCGAGACCAGGGGCTCACCAAGCTTGCCGCTACCGAGCGATGGGATGGTCCAGAGCCGCACGTCGCTCGAATCGGGGCCGCTCCACGAGACGGCGACGATGTCGTCACCCTGGCCTTCATCGACAAACGCGCCGCCCACCAAGTGAAGCGGCACGCCCACCACCATCGCGCCATCGGCGCCCTCCGCGCCCAACACCACGGGTGACGAGAGCCGGCGATCCGTCGTCCCCGGCAAGACGGCGATGCCGTCGGGGGTCTCTTCGCCGAAGATCACCGCCAAATCCGTCGCCGCGTCGACGAGATCGAGGGCGCCGCCTTCGACAGCGAACAGCGTGCGAAACAGATCGTCGCCTGCGACCACCTGGCCAATGACGCCCAACGATCCGATGGTCGCAGGGGGCTCCGGCGCGCCGAAAGGGCGCCCAAACAGCACCGCCAACGACTCCACGCCGTCGTCATCCGCCCGCGCGAAGACCACGTCGCCCAGCAAATCGCCGTCAAAATCCCCGGCCTCGATGTGCGTCACGGTGCCCTGCGTGGCGAACGAGGTGGTGTTGAACAGGCCGTCGCCCGCGTTCAAGAAGTAGGCGGCGCCGGTACCATCGGCCTTGCTCACCACCACGTCGGGGCGCCCGTCGCCGTTCGTGTCCTGGATGATCGCCGAACTCCACGACGCGACATCGGCCGCGATCGCGATGCGAAACGATGCGTCGGAGGATGTCGGCGTGGCCGTCGAGGTCAGGTAGATTCCTGAGGTTGCGACCACGTCGGCCCGCGCGTCGCCGTCGAGATCGCCGAGCGCGAGGGGGAAAAATGTGGTGTCGCTCGGGGGCTTCGCGCCCTTCGGCAGCTCCACATCGGCGTGCAAACACCCCGCGCGGTTGTTGCCGTCTGTCGCTGGGATTGCCAGGGGATCGTCGTGAAACGTGCCATCACCGACGCCGTACGCGACATCGACCCCTACGCAGCCGGCCCCGACGTCGCTCGGAACATCGAGCACCACGTCGAGCGCTCCATCGCCGTTGACGTCGGCGACGAGCGCGCCCGAAGCGCCAACCGCCGCCCCGGATGCGACGTCCACCTGGGTCTGCTTCACCACCGCCGCGTAGTCATCGCCGCTCGGTTTGCAGGGCTCGACGACGTACACGTGGGCTTGGCCGTCGAAGGCAACCACAAGCTCTTCGCAGCCGACCTCTAGGTTGCCCAGGCCGTCCGTGCGTTGAAACAGGTCGGCCGCCGTGCTCGTCACCATGTCCTCGACGGCACCGTCGAGCGTAAAGAGCACGGGGAACGTGCCGACGCGCGCCGTCTGGCTGCGCGCCGTCAGCACGCTCGTGTGGCCCGACACGGTCCCAGGCACCGCGACCAGCACCTCGTCGCCCACGCTGTTGAGCGCGTCGATCGGGATGATGCGGGCGTTCTCGTCGGGGCTCGGCAACGTCGACTGCAAGGTCGGCGTGAGGGTCTTGTCGCTGCGGCCGAGCTCCAAGCGCACGCCGAGCGGCCCCGCGCTCATCGCCAGATCGGTCAGCCCGTCGGCGTCGAAATCGCCACGCGCCGGCGGTGTGGGCACGAGAGGCGAGATGTTCTCGACGAGGGGCGCGCTCACCACCCGATCGCTGCCCACGAACGCCACGCCGAAGGACGTGGCCCGCGTCGCGATCAGGTCTTGGTGGCCATCGCCGTCGATGTCCCCCGTAGCGAGGTGATCCACGTCGGAGAGGTCGACCTCGGCGCCGTCCGCGAACTCCCCCGAAGGCGCGCGGCACACGGAGTCGGCCCCGCACCCCCAGCCGGTAGGACAGTGGGGCCCGGCGGGATCGTTTGAGGTGCAAATAAATCGGCAGGCGTTGACGTCGGTAGGGGCCCCGCACGCCGTGCCTGGCTCGCTCACGAACGCGTCGCAATCCTCACCGACGTCCTCGTCGACGATCGCGTTGCCGCACACGCTGCGGTCGATGACCACGAGGTCTTTGCAGCTCGCGACGGCCAGGAGGCCGAGCACGAGCGGGAAAAGCGCCGACGTTTTCATTTAGTTCCCAAAGGGATTTTCGAGCTCGCCCGAAGAAGGACCCGGGCCTTTTTGCTTCGGGACCGCGATCTTCTGGAGGTTCACCGAGACCACCGCGTTCGCGGACGGCGTAACGCCCACCTTCGCGGTCACGTACCCCGCGGCCTTCACGGTGAGCTCGATTTTGTCGGTGCCGCGCGGCAGGCTGAACGGCCCGGGGGCCACACCGAGCTTCTTATCGCCTTCGAAGACCTCGGCCTGCGGCGGCGTCGCTTCGATCGTCACTTCGACGTTCGGCGCCGCGGGCTCCACGGCAGGAGCGGCGCTGGCCGAAGGTGCGGGGACCACCTCGGGCTCGGGCGCGGCGCTGGCGACACCGGACGCCGATTCCGCGGGTTGAGCCGTCGCCGCGGGCACGGGGCTCTCCGCGCCGGGCCCGCGCGTGAACGCGAAGATCACGGCGCCCAGCGCGAGGGCCGCGACCACCGCGCCCGCGAGCCACATCTTGCGCGGTGCCTCGGGGACGGGCGTTTCGGCGCCCAGCAGCGTCTTGGTCCCCAGGGTGTCCGTAGCCATCGTGCGCGCGTCGACGAAGGCTGGATCGCTGTTGAGCGCGCTCTCCGGCCCGCGCACCGAGACGACCCCGAAGCCCTGCCCCGAGGAGCGCGACGGGACCTTCACCGAATAGCCCGCGGAGAGCGCAGCCTGGGCCAGACCATCCACCGCGGCCGTGAGCGAAATGGGCCGCGCAGCCGGGTCTTTTTGCAGCATGTGCAGCACGGGCGCGTCGAGCGCCGCGGGCACCTCGGGTCGCACGCTGGAGACCGTCGGCGGCTCGGCGCTCGTGTGCTTGACGAGCAGGTCGACCACGCTCTCACCCACGAAGGGGAGCTGCCCCGTCAGCATTTCGTGGACCATGATGCCGAACGAATAGATGTCCGTGCGGTGGTCGACGTCTTTGCCGCGGCACTGCTCGGGCGACATGTAATAGGGCGTGCCGATCGGCGCGCCGGTGCGAGTTTTCACGCCCGCCGCGTTGTCCGAGAGCAGCTTGGCGATGCCAAAATCGAGGAGCTTGGGGAAAAAACCGCCGTCCTCGTCGGTCACCAAGAAGATGTTCTCGGGCTTCAAATCGCGGTGCGCGATGCCCTGCGCGTGGGCCGCGTCGAGGGCCCGCGCGATACCGCGCAGCAAAGTGATCGCGAGCTCCGGCTCGATGCGCCCTCGATCCTTGATGAGCTTGTCGAGGGTCACCCCTTCGAGCAGCTCCATCACGTAGTACTGACGACCGTCGGGCAGCGCTCCGAAGGCGAAGATGTCGATGATGTTGCGGTGGCGTATCTGGTTGACGGCGCGCGCCTCGGAGATGAAGCGCGACACCATCTGCGGGTTGGAAGAGAACTGCCGCGACAGCACCTTCACCGCCACGGTCTTCGCGATCAGCGGGTGAACGGCTCGATAAACCGCGCCAAACCCCCCTTCGCCAAGCTTGTTCTCGACGACGTACTCCCCCACCACGTAACCCTTCGCGAGGTCGGCGTCGGCGGACGAAAACGCTTCGGGGGGAAGCAGCGCTTCGCCGTGCTCGGGGCACACGGTCACGCCATCGGGGAAGGTATTGCGACAGGTCGGGCAAATCGCCATGGGCCGTTCCGAAGCCTAACCGATTGTTCTACGCGATGGCGTAACGCGCGCGAATTTCATCGAGCACGGCGTCGGCGCGAGCGATGAGCGCGGCCTTGTCGCCCGCATTTTCGATGACGTAGTCGGCCAGCTTGGCCTTCTCGATCCCCGGCATTTGGGCCCTGATCCGAGCGCGCACAGAGGCCTCGTCGGCGCCATCTCGGGCCATCGCGCGGCGCACCTGCGCGGCCTCGTCCGAGACAACCACCACCAACGGTCGAAACCCCTCCGCGAGCCCGTTTTCGACGAGCAACGTGGCCTCGTAGCAGGCGAGCGTCTCGCCCCTCGCGCCGAGCTCCGCCGCAAGCTCCGCGGTGCGAGCACCGATTCGTGGATGCAAAATCCCGTTGAGCCGACGCCGGGCCACATCGTCGCCAAACACGCGGTCGGCGAGCTTCTTTCGATCGAGCGAGCCGTCCTCGCTCAGCACGCTCTCGCCGAACGCGTCCACCACCGCCGCGAGCCCGGCGCTGTTCGGCAGCACCACTTCGCGGGCAACGACGTCTGCGTCGATCACCGAAAGCCCGCGCTCGCGAAAGCGGGCCGCGACCGTGCTTTTTCCGGTAGCGACCCCGCCGGTCAGCCCAAAAAGTCGAAGACTCATCGCCCCGCGAGCCTAACCGATGGTGATACGTTTCGGCGCCATGACGGCCAACCTGCTCGACGGAAAGCTCATTTCGCAAAAGGTCCGCGACGAGGTCAAGGAGGGCGTAAAAGCCTTCGTTTCAGCGTACGGGCGCCCTCCGGGGCTCGACGTCGTGTTGGTCGGTGAGGACCCCGCGAGCGTCGTTTACACGCGCAACAAGGAGCGAGCCGCGAGCGAGGTCGGCATCCGCGGACGACTGCACAAGCTCCCCGCGGATATTGCGCAAGACGATCTTCTTGCGCGTCTCGAAGCCCTGGCGAACGACGACGCGGTCGATGGCATCTTGGTGCAGCTCCCGTTGCCCCGCGGCCTCGACGATCAAAAGGTCCTCGACGCGGTCCCACCGAGCAAAGACGTCGACGGATTTCACCCGCTCAACGCGGGCCTTTTGGCAAGCGGCCGCCGAGGGCTCGTGCCGTGTACGCCGCGCGGCGTGATGCGTTTGCTCGCCGAGTCGGGCACGAAGGTCGAAGGCGCAAGGGCGCTCGTCATCGGCCGCAGCAACATCGTGGGCAAGCCTGTCGCGCAACTGCTGCTTGCGGCCAACGCCACCGTGACGCTGGCCCACTCGCGCTCCCACGATTTGCCGGCCCTTTGCCGCGAAGCGGACATCCTGGTGGCCGCGGTCGGACGGGCTCGCATCGTCAAAGGGGATTGGATCCGCGAGGGAGCGGTCGTGATCGACGTCGGCACCAATCGAGGAGAGGATGGCAAGCTCGTGGGAGATGTGGACTTCGACGCGGCCAAAGAACGAGCCTCCTGGCTCACCCCCGTGCCCGGCGGCGTCGGCCCCATGACCATCGCGTATCTCCTGGAAAACACGCTGACTGCCGCCCACGCGCGGGTCGCCGCAGCCCTTTGATCCCGCCCTCGCGGGCCCAAACAAATACCTAAAACACGTGAGTGAGCATCCCGAGAACGTGCGGTACTCTCATCGAGAGCGCGGTTGGTAAATCGCCACCAGGAGAGAGCGCAGCATGAACTACCAGATTCCCAAGAAAACAGACATCGTCGTCATCGGAGGCGGGCCGACCGGCAGCTCCGCGGCCACCTTCCTCCGCCAAAAGGGCTACGACGTCGTCATTCTAGAGAAGAAGCGTCATCCGCGTTACCAGGTAGGCGAAAGCATCATCCCGCACATCTGGAAGTACACCCAGGCCCTGGGCGCTCGCAAGAAGCTCGAAGACGAGGGCTTCTTGGCGAAGGCCGGGGGCACGGTCGTCTGGAATGGCATCATCCACCAAATGGCCTTCAAGGCCTTTGGCTACGACGGCCCCGCGCTCCACGTCGAGCGGGACCGCTTCGATCACATCCTGCTCGATCACAGCAAAGAGGCGGGCGCGCAGGTCTTCGAGGAGATCAACGTCACCAAGGTCGACCTGGGAGACGCGCCCAAGGTCCATTACAAGGTGATGGGGGACAACAGCGCCGACCAGATCGAGTGCAAGTTTGTGCTCGACGCCAGCGGTCAAAGCGGCGTCTTGGCAAAGCAGCTCAGCACCCGCGTGCTCGATCCGGACTTCCGTTTCATGAGCATTTGGGGCTACTTCCAGAACTCCAAATACTTCTCCATCGAAGGCAAGGCGCGGCCCTTCTCCGACCTCTCCCACACGCCTCCGACGACGTTCGTCTCCAACGTGGATGGCTGGGGCTGGCTCTGGCACATCCCCCTTCGCACCACCACGAGCGTCGGCCTCGTCCTCCCGGTCGACATCGTCAAAGACGCCAAGAGCCAGGAAGACCTGGAGACGTATTTCGAGCGTCGTTGCCGCGAAATTCCCTACCTTGACCGGCTGCTCGAAGGTGCCACCTACGAGCGTGGCAAGTTCCACGCGATCCGAGACTATTCGTACAAGCCGGTTCGCGCGACGGGCCCGGGCTACTTCCTGCTGGGAGACTCGGCGGGCTTCATCGACCCGATCTTCTCGGTCGGCGTCCCGCTCGGCATGTACTCCGCCTACCTCGGCGTTTGGGCCGTCGATCGCGCCCTGACGAAGCCGAGCACCGCGGAGCAAAGCCAAAAGCTCTACGAAAAGCAGCTCATGGCCCGCCTCGAAATGTCGCGCGCCTTGGCCTTGCCTTGCTACCAGCCGCCGACGGCCGCCAAGGAAGAGGTCAAGAACACCATCCAGTTGGAATCTTCCATCGAGCAAGAGCTCATCCATGTCGTCACGCGCATGACCACGCGCGGCGCCAATTTCGACGTCATCAACGAGGAGATCGGCGGCAAGCAGTGGACCTCCAACAAGTACTGGCGTCTTGACGATCTGACCTTCTGACACCAGACGCCGTCCACCGCGGGCCGGGCGCCACGCGCGCCCTCCGCGGCTCGGCGAGCCGCTCCCTTTCGCGGACCGATCAGCCGCCGCGCGCCCATCCGCACGCCACCCAGCCAAGCAGAATCATGGTAGGCTGACGCTCGCCTTGACCACCCCGCCCGAGCTCCTTCAAACGCTCTCCCTCGGCGTTCTGCGCCTGAATCACGACAACCGCATCGTCGAGTGTAACCCCGCGGCCCTCAAGCTGCTCGAGCTCGACCGACGCGGCCTCGTCGGCCTCCGCTTCGAAGCTCTGGCGGTCGACCCCACCGCGGGCGTCGACAACCTTTCCGCCAACGATCCGCTCGTGCCCCTGGAGGTTCGACTGAAAGGCGGCCGCCGAGAGCCCTTTTGGGCCCGGCTGATCCTCTCTTCGGAGCCCGACACCAAGAACACCGTGGTGCTCTTGGAAGACGTGTCGGCGCGCAAGCGTGCCGATCAGCGGACTGCCGTGCAACATGCGGTGGCAGCCATCCTGTCCGAGTCTACCAACTTGGTCGCCGCGACCCCGCGCATCCTCGAGGCCACCTGCCTGTGCCTCGACTGGGACCTCGGCGGTCTGTGGAGGGTCGACCGGGCGGCCGGCCTGCTACGTTTCGTGGATATCTGGCACACGTCCTCGCTCGACGCGCGCGAATTTCTGGACGAGACCATCGAGCTTACCCTGGCCCGCGGGGTCGGGATTCCAGGTCAGGCGTGGGCGAACGCCACCGCCGCAT
>CAYLJT010000130.1:13116-13419 GCA_964383995.1 uncultured Polyangiaceae bacterium | reverse complement strand
TAATGAGGTAGGTGGTACCGGGGAATATCTGTCGAGGTTGGCTCATGCCGGCCTGCTAGCCAAGATTCGTACCAAGGCAGGTTGTGCAAAATGGCCGATGAAACAAGTAGGTGAGGTCCTCGTCGGGGGTGTCCATCCAATTATGGACATGGCATGGACACCCTCCTTTTTTTGGAATCGCGTGTGACTGTCGCGGTGTCGTAGTCGCCCGCCTGCTCTTGAGATGATCGCAACCTGGGTCCGTCCTCGCAACCTGGGTCGGTCCTCGCAACCTGGGTCCGTTCTCGCGGTCCGTCCTCGCAA
>CAYLJT010000130.1:0-13016 GCA_964383995.1 uncultured Polyangiaceae bacterium | reverse complement strand
CCTGGGTCCGTCCTCGCAACCTGGGTCCGTCCTCGCAACCTGGGTCCGTCCTCGCAACCTGGGTCCGTCCTCGCGGGGTCGGCCCTGCCCTCGCAACCTGGGTCGAGTCCTCGGGTCGAGTCCTCGCCGCAACCTGGGTCGGTCCTCGCGGCGACAGTCGAGAGCAGTAGCCCCCACCACGAGCATTTTGCCCCTTGCCGAATCCGAACGGCCAAGCTACCTTCGCCCCCACCATGCGCATCCACGCGTTCGTGTAGAGATCGCCCCGAGCCGATCGACAGCGCTGCCACCCCGTCATCCGTTCCACACCGACGGAACGCCACCGGGAGATCAGCCGGCGCCGTCGTTCGCGTTCGCTCGTAGTGTCGAGCACCGGCGTAGCCACGAACGACGAAGCCTGATCGCTTGTTGATCAGCACCTGAGACACGCACCCTGCGCGTGGCTCCGACGTCCTCTATGCGCGCCGCTGCGGATCCGCGTTCCCGAGCCCGGGAGCGCGTGCGGTCGTGTGCGCTCAACGTGTTCGGAGAAGGGAAGGTTTTATGGTCAAGCTTAGTTCAAAGCCTATTGCAGAGCACGCCGAGGTCCCCCTCGCGGATGGCGGACGGTGGGAGTCCGTCGTCGCCAATTGGCAGTCTCGTGGCCGGTCGAAAGAGACGGCGCCTGAAACGGCAAACGCCTGCTGGGTCGTCTCGGTCGGGCCATCGCGCGACCCGGTCGAGCGCTCTTCCGCCCTCGCCGAGATTGTCAGCCTGGTACGCAATCAGGGCGACCAGGTCGTCGGTCAGGAGGTCTTGCACCTGTCCGACACTCACCCTCGAACGCTGCTTGGCAAGGGCGCTGCGGAGGAGGTCGCGGCACGCGCGCGGGCGCACGGCGCAACGATGGTCGCCCTCGACGCGGAGCTCTCCCCTTCGCAGATGCGCAATCTGGAAGACGTCGCGGGCATGCCAATCATCGATCGCGAGGCCATCATCCTCAACGTCTTCCTGCGCCACGCGAGGAGCCGGCGGGCCCGCGTTCAAGTCGAGGTGGCGCAGCTCGAATACCTGCGACCGCGGATCCGCGGTGTCGGTCTGGACATGGATCAGCAGACTGGCGGTATGACCCGCGCGCGGGGCCCCGGCGAGACGGCCTCCGAGCTGATGGCGCGCAAGCTCGATGGCAGACTCGAGGAGCTGCACAAGGTCCTGCGGAGGCTCACCACGTCCGAGACAACACGGCGCAAGCAGCGCGACGGCTGCAAGCGCATTGCCCTCGTCGGCTACACCAACGCCGGCAAGACGTCCCTCATGAACGCCCTCACCGGGGCGGGCCTCTCGGCGCGCGACATGCCGTTCGAGACGCTCGACACAACCTCCCGCTGCCTCGCACGGCATGGCGGCGACATCTTGCTAAGCGATACGGTAGGCTTCATCCGTCGGCTGCCCGATCGCCTGCTCGCGAGCTTCGAGTCGACGCTGGCCGAGGTCGCCGAAGCGTCGCTCCTCGTTGTCGTGGTGGACGCCTCCGACCCGGAGCACCACCTCCACATGCGCACGACCCATGAGCTGCTCGGCAAGCTCGGAGCAGGACACTTGCCTCGGCTGTACGTGCTCAACAAGGTCGACCGAGTAGATGACCCCCGCACCCTGGAGCAGCTCCGACGCATGTGCGGTGCAGCGCCGACGGTTGTCCTCAGCAGCCACGACGTGGTGGCCGTCGCGGCGCTTCGCGACGCGCTGCTTCAGGCCGTGCGGGGTCAGGACGAGGTGTTGTCGATCTTCGTCCCGTACGGCGCCAGCGAGGCCCTGCGTCTTGCCTATGGCAAATGCCGTGTCCGAGACAATCGGCCCGTCGCGCGAGGTATGCGTCTCGTCGTCGAGGGACCGGCGGATGATCTTGCACGTCTACGTGCGGCGGTAGGAAAGGTGTCCCGATGAACGCGCTTCTTGAGCTCTCCCAGATAACCATCGTCTCACCAGGCAACCGAACCTTGTTCGAAGGGATGAACCTGCGGCTGGGCCACGAGCGGGTCGCTCTCATCGGCCGAAACGGCGTGGGTAAATCTACCCTCCTTGCCGTCCTCGCTGGCGAGGAGGAGCCCCAGTCAGGGCGCGTCCGGGTGCGCGGTAAACCCTGCTTCGTGCCGCAAGCGCTCAGCCCTCCTGTTCAGGGCCATGGCGCTCAAGAGGGTAGCCACGGCGAGCGGCGTCTTTGGGCGCTGCGCTCCGCGGTAAGCTCCGGCGCGGAGATCTTGCTGCTCGACGAACCGACGGAGGATCTGGACGACGCTGGGGTCACCTGGCTTCGATCGGTCCTCCGTGAGTGGCCAGGTTGCCTCGTCGTCGCGTCGCACGATCGCCGCCTGCTCCAGGACTTCGAGCACTTCTTTGTCGCGAGCGAGGCCGGCTGTCGCTGCATTTCGGGCACGCTTTCCGCGGTCGAGGCCGAGCTCGAGCGCGAGCATCGGGCCGCCGAGCTGAGGTATGCACGCCGCATCCAACAACTTGTCCGAGACGAAGCGCACACGCTGCACGTGGAGCGACGCAAGGCCCGGAAGAAGCGCTACGGGCGCTGTAGCGAGCTCGACCGCGCGACACCCCGCATACGGCTCAACCAGAAGCGGAGCGACGCACAGGCGAGCCACGGAAAGCTTGCGACCCTGCGCGAAGAGCGGCTCGAAGCGATGCGCGCGTGGAGCCTGTCGGCGCGGCGGGCCCTCGCCGTGACCCTCGGACTAGAGCTACCCATCCCGACGTTGCCGGCCGAAGACGGCGAGGACGTCGTCGTGCTGAACGACGTGTCCGCCCGCGCGCGTGAAGGCTGTCTGTTCGCGTCGCTCGATCTTCGCGTGGGACGTGACCGCGTCGCGATCGTCGGTCCGAACGGAGCCGGTAAGACAACCTTACTGCAGGTCATGCTGGGGGCGCGCACGCCCGCGACAGGGACGGTCTTCCGGAACGCCAAGAAGATGGCCTCCATCGCTCAAGGCGCGTCGGACTGGATGCTCGACGGCTCGCTGCTCACGTGTCTCCTGCGTGAGGACCCGTCTCTGACCGTCGACGACGCGGCCGCGCTGGTCGTAGCGCACGCCTTCCCTCTCGCCCTCGCCGAGCGGCCGCTCCGCACGCTCAGCCCAGGAGAGCGCGCGCGTGCCGCGCTGCTTTGCCTGTTCTGCCGCGCCCCGCCCGCGACCGTGCTCGTGCTCGACGAGCCGACCTACAGCCTCGATCTGGTCGGTCAGCGCGCGATGACCGCGGCGCTCAAGGCGTGGCCGGGCGGCCTCGTGGTCGCGAGCCACGACCAGGCGTTTCTCGCGGCAATCGGCGTCGACAGGACCATCCACCTAGCTCGGTGAACCGCTTATGCTGCTCCGGTTGTCTCGGACGTCGGGGGTGCCTAGCGGACCTTGCGCTCCTGCCGCTTCCCCATCAGCATCTTCTGCTCCAGCTTCGTGCGCTGCGCCGAATAGAAGCTCCGCAGGAACGGCTCCGGCGGCACGTTCCAATAGCGCGGATCCCAGCCAATCTTACGCTTGATGCGCTCCGCGATGCTCATGATGAGCTCGTACGACGTGCCCGCGTTGCCCCGTAGCACGTCTTCCAACACTTGCAGCTCCTCGATGCCGTAGATGTCGAGCTGGGCCTGCGTGAAATGGAACTCCGGCGTCGCGTAGCCCATCTTTTCGGCCGTCACGAGGTCGGGCAGCAGTTGGCTCTTCGGGGTCAAGACCACCGATGTGCCTGCTATCAGATCGCCAATCCGCGCGCGCTGCTTGTTGAACACCGGCAAGAATGCCACCACGAACATCCATAGAACGCCGAGCGCCTGCGCCCAACCCGAGACACCTTCCCCAAACAACGACTCCGGCGCAAGCAGCACCAGGACCGGCAAGAAGAGCTCGATCTCCCGCGTCAGGTTCCGCGCGATCACCATGTCGGCCCCGAGATCCCCGCCGTCGCGGGCGATGACCCGGATGCCCACGAGGCGCTTCCCAAGGGTGCGGCCCTGCCACTTGAGCTCGCAGAACGCAAAGTAGAAGTTTCGCGCGAAGAAGTCGACCACGAAGTAGAGCGAAGCGCCGAGGCTCATCGCCGACTCGCTCCCGGAAAAGAAGATGGCAATGCCCAACAGCCCTATCAGAAGAAGGCTCAGGTTCAGGGCCACCACGTCGATGAACAGCGCGAAAAATCGGCTGGAAATAGGCGCCAGCTCGAAGGGCAACGCCACCTGCTCAGGGGTCTCGATGTCGATGTACAGGCGTTGAACGGTGACGGGTTGTCCAGGCCTCATGGTTGCCCCCGCGCCTCGAGCTTCTGGAGGGCCTGCTTGCCCTGGCCGAAGTAGCCAATCCAAAAGAACAGCGTGATCAGTGCGACGATGGCCCGCGGCGTCGTGTCGTGGACGAGCTGCCTAAAGTAGCCTTCCAGGAGCGCGGCGATGAAGAACAGGAACACTGCGCCGACCACCATGCCACCCGCTTCTCGACCCTGTTGTGCGAGGTTGTCGATGCGCCGAAGCTTACCTGGAAAAACGATCGCCCTGCCGATGGTAAGACCGGCCGCGCCGCACAGGCACACGGCGAGCAGCTCGGTGACACCGTGGGGGAAGATCCAGGCCAGAAAGTCGACGGTCAGCCCCTTCGGGTAATGAATGGCCACCATCGCTCCCAACGTCATGCCGTTGACGAACATCAAAAGCAGCACCGGCACCGCGGCCAAAAAGCCCACCGCCACGCAGGTCAGGCCGATCTTCGCGTTGTGCGTGAAGAGGAAGCTCGCGAACACCGTCAGGCTCGAAGGCGGCGCGGTGTCATTCAACACGGCTTGCAGCTCTTCTCGCGTGCTCGTGGGGCCCCGCCCGCCTGCCATCCCCGCGTCGACGAAGGCATAAAAACGCTCCGGATCGGCCAGTGTCACGGCTAGTCCGACCAAGGTGCCGAGGACGAGCATGCCAATCGCGAGCCACAGAGCTCCTCGCAGCTTGTAGACGGTTGCGGGGAAGCGCAGCGTGACCATCTCGCGCACCACGGAAAAGAACGTGCGTTTCGGCGCGTAGACGCACACGTAGGCCCGGGCCGCTAGGCTCTCCAGGTAGCTCACCACGTTTTTGTCCAGGCTGATGGCGCGAGCCACCGACAAGGACGAGAGCGCGCTCCTGTACAAGATGGGTAGACGCCGCAGCTCGGGCTCGCGCAGGGCGTCGATCCCCGACGACTCGATGCGACCCACAAGGGCCTCGAGCTCGGTCCAAGCGGCCTCGCGCTCCTTCCGAAATTCGAAGGATTTCAGGCTATAGCCGGCCATTAAACAAGCTCCCTTCGCTTGATTTCCAGGTAGCGGCTGACGAGGCGCGGTCCGACCTTGTCGGCGGGCGCGTCGATGCAATGCACACCCCGCCGGAGCAGGCGCTTCATGACGACCTCCCGATCCACCGCGAGGGACTCCGCCACCACCGCCCGGTGCACGTCCAGCGTGGTCCGCGGTGTCGCGTCGACGATCTCCGCAAACAGCGGATCGCGCAAGGCCACGAACACGACGAGGTGCTTCTTCGCCACACGCTCGACGTTGTCGACCATCAGCTCGGCGGTCACCGTGTCCACGAAGTCGGTCAGCACGATGACGAGCGAGCGCCGCGAGAGCTTGGCGAGCAGATCGGTAAGACCTAGGGTGTAGTTGGTTTCGGCGGCGCCGTAGGCGAGCTCGGCGGATTTGTCCTGAATGACACGGAAACCTGCCATTCCAGAGCGCGGAGCCAGGAAGGTGCGGGGCCGGTCGTCGAAGGCGAATAGGCTGATCCTGTCCCCGACCTTCGCGCTGACATAGGCCAAAAGCAGCGCCGCATGCACCGCGTGATCGAGGCGCGGAATGCCCGCCAGGGGCTCCGCCATCAACCTCCCCGTGTCCACCGCCAAGATGACGTTGTGGCTGCGCTCCGCCCTGTGCTCGCGGGCAAGCAGCTTGGTGTGCCGGGCAGACGCCTTCCAGTCGATGTTGCGTCGGTCGGAGCCCGGCGTAAATTCGCGTAGCGCATCGAACTCGCTGCCATCCCCCGCGAAGCGCTCGATTTTCAGGCCCGCCGTGTGGTCTCGTTGGCTGAAGAACGGCAGGGCGTGGGAGCGCACGAGCGGCATGTTCGGGACGACGGCAATGGTGTCATCGCCGAGGGCGATACGCGTCGTGCGCGCCATCAAGCCGAGCGGACCTTCGTACTTGACCCAGGCACCTTCCACCGTCGCGACGCCCCGTCGGGTGGGTCGCAGCGCGACCGAAATGGAAGACGCCTCGCGCCCCAACGCGGCGCGGAAATGCGGCTGCGCCACCAGGTTGTCGCTCATATCGACCGTGATATCAGCCGACACCGGGCGCTTCGTCGGCGCCCGTAGGCGGAGCGTCGCCAGGGCCTCGCCGCCGACGTACAGGGTAGGCGGCGCGCTGAGCTCCGCCAACAGATCCTTCGGACGCAGCGCGAGCATGGCGTCCAGGCCAAACAAGAACAAGAGCAGTGTCCAGAAGAACACCCACACGGGCCAGAGCGACGCGTTGACGAGGGCCGGCAACATGGACAGGCCAAAGCCCATGAACGCTACAAAAAGGCCCTTTCGCGACGGTGCCACGGTTATCTCGGCGCGGGGACGGTAGAGAGCACCTGACGGAGCACGGCGTCGGCCGTGACACCCTCGACCTCCGCGCCCGGCCCGAGGACGACGCGGTGGCGCATGGCAGGGTAGAACAGCTCCTTGACGTCATCTGGAATCACGAACGTGCGGCCGCGCAGGGCGGCGAGGGCCCTCGCTCCCGAGGCGAGCATGTTGGCCGCGCGCGGAGAAGCGCCATGCAAGGTGGCGGGATGGTCGCGCGTGGCACGGACCAGATCGACCAGGTAGTCGACCATTTCGTCGGCCAAATGCAGTTGGGAGACGAGCGCCCGCGCCTCGTGGATCAGGCTCCTGTCGGCCACCTGCTCCAGGCCGAAGCCCGCCAGATCGGGCATCAAGGTGCGGTTGCCGTGGCGGCGCACGATCTCCCGCTCTTGGTCGCGCGTCGGGTAACCCACCACGATCTTCAAGAGAAAGCGGTCGAGCTGCGCCTCCGGGAGCGGGTAGGTTCCCTCTTGTTCGATGGGATTTTGGGTCGCGACCACCAGGAAGGCGTCGGACAATGGGTAGGTCGCCCCGTCGATGGTCACCTTGCGCTCTTGCATCGCCTGGAGCAGCGCCGCCTGCGTCTTCGGGGGCGTACGGTTGATCTCGTCGGCCAGCAGGAAGTCCGTAAATACGGGCCCGCGCGTCAGGGTAAATTGGCTGGTTTGGAAGTTGAACAAGTTCATGCCGATCACGTCGCCGGGCATGAGATCGGGCGTGAACTGAATGCGCTTCATGTCCAGGGAGAGCGCCCCCGCGAAGGTCTGCGCCAGCATGGTTTTGGCCGTGCCGGGCACCCCCTCCAACAGGATATGACCCCCCGCGAGGAGCGCCACGAGCAGGGCCTCGACGACCCCTTCCTGCCCAACGATGACGCGCCCAATCTGGAATTTGAGCCGCTGTGTGAGGGCTCCAAGCTCATGGATGTCCATGTTTCATCTCCTGACGGAATCGGTGGGCGCGGGCGGCGATTTCCAAGGCGCGCGCCGAGGCTTTGGGCCCCATGGGCAGGGCGTCGGCCCCCTGGGTGAGGGCGGCGACGTCGGTCGTGAGGCCTCGCGAGCTGGCCAGGGTGGCGAGCGCGGCGGCTGTCTCTTCGTCCCCGGCGGGGGGTAGGGAAGCTTCGGCGGCGGTCCGTCGCAGCACCAGGCGTACGTAGTGCCGAGCGCTCTCGGCGTGGTGACGCCCACCCTCCAGAAGCTGGGCGGTGCTCTCGATCAACGCTCGTTTTCCAGGTGGAATACGCGGTGGGAGCTTCGCCGGCTTGCCAAACCTTACCATCGCTGCCGCTACGGCAAGGCCCAAAAGCCCCAGCGTGTGCAGGGTGATGGTCAACAAGGGCATGGAAAATAGCTCGCGGAACAGCGAGGGCACCCGGCCGAAGCCGTGCAAGATCTCGTCGATCACCACGCCTTCGGCCTGCAGCTCACCCTGAAAAAGGTCTGAGACAACGAGCGCGTTCTGGCCATGCGCGAGACCGTATGTGTTCAAAAGGTCCGGATCGGCCACGAAGTAGATGTTGGTGTCCTGGGCGCGGCCTACCAATACACCGGCGTCATTCCAGACCAGCGGCTCCAGATCGCAGTCGGTGATGAGCTGCGGCTCGGCGATGGTCGGCAAGGCGCCGTTTCCCATCCGGCTGTGGAAGGCCCCGCCGCCTTGCGGCCGGTCGACGTAGCAAGCCTGCCCGGTGGCCACGTCGATGACGTCCTCCGCGTCGGCCGGGCTCAACAGGTTGGCCGACTCAATCCAGCCCTTCTCGCCTGCGACACCGCTCCACTTGGGTAGCACGATGACCACCGACGCGCCGCGCCGTTCGGCGCCGTCCACCATGCGCTGAAGTCCGTATGCCGTCGACAGGAGGTCGCGTTTGGCGTTCTCCTCCGCGGAGGGCGGTTTCATGCCGGGGGTCGGTTCGTGGTCCGAGTCATCATCGAGGTCGCTCGCGTCCAGGTCGGCGTCCTTGACGCTCTCCAGGTCGTCTTCCAAGCGCAGCGGCTCGGCCACCACGAGGGGCACGCCCGGGCCCGCCTTCTCCGAAGAGCGAAAGCGGGAAACGACGACTTCCATGTCCAGACCTTCCAACACCTCGACCAAGGCGCGATGGCCGATCGAGGAGCGACTGAAGGTGTTGGCCCCCGCCGAGCCGTCCGCGTCGTCCCCTGAGAAAACGGAGAAGATCAGCCCCGCGATGAGCGATACCGCGGACACGGCGGCGATCACCATGACGGTGCGGAGCTCGAAGATCTCGTCGCTCTGGCGGAGAACTTTGTGCTCAAACGGTTTGGGCGCGGGCGCCCCGTCGGGGTTCGGATCGATGAACGGGGAGGGGGAGCCGGGCGTCATGCGGCCCTCGGTAGCTCGATGCGCGGGTCGTGCTTCACGATTGCGTCGTAGGCGGAGCGCGCCGTGACATAGGCAGCCTGGTCCAGCTCTTCGCCACCGAACAACGACACCTCCACCGCTGCCAAAAGGTCGCCAAAGGCCGCACGAATCGCCTCCGGCGCGTTCAGCGCTCGCTGGGCCTCGCGCGCAGTCATGTCGTCGGCGATGACAAGGCACTTGGTCTCGGCCAGGTGCGCGACCGCCAGCAGAAACATCGCGTGTACGGCCTCTCCATAGCGACCTTCCGAGGCCAAGCGGTCGACGTCGGAGGGCTCCACGGGCTCGTCGTCACCGAGGCTTGTTTTCGGCTTCTTTTCGGCTTCATCCGCGGCGAGCGGAGCCTCTTTGGAGCGCAAATATTGGCCTACGCCCCAGGCGATGAGCAGGGCGACAATGGCGATCAGGAGGCCAATGAGCAGGGTATTGAACAGGCTGCCCATGGCGGAGGGCGCCTCCACGACGATGGGCTCGCTCGTCTCCGCCTGCGCCTGACGGAGGGGGATACGCACGCGCTTCTCGCGCTCGGCGCGCATGCGCTCCCGACGTTTTCGTTCGCGCTCGGCGGCCGCCGATGGCGATCTCTGCGGCGGCTCCCCTCGCGTGCCACCGCCCACGACCGCGCCGTCTCCGTCCCCTTCGATGCCGACCTTGCCATCCGGATCGGGGCTCGCGCTGCCGTCGTCTCCCCCCAGGGAGCCGAGGTCCCCGGCGCCTCCCCGTTTCGATCGTGAATCGCCGCTGCCCTGACCTCCGCGCGAGCCCGCAGTGGCCTCGCCGTCCGAAGGACGGTTGCTGCCGTCTCCGTCCTCCTGATCCTGGCCAGTCCCGCCGCCGGCCACCTTGCCAGACGTCCCCGAGCCTTGCGAGCCCTTGCCAGGACGCTTCGCCCCGCCGCCGCCCATCGGAAAGGGCATGCCGTCGCCCTCGCCGTCCCCTTCGCCCCCGCCTGGGAAGATTCCCAGGGAGCCTGAACGATCACCCCCCTCTGGGTGCTCTTTCTGAAAGCGTTCGTCGGACAGGATCTCGCGAGCCACCTCCCCAGGCGTCGCCCCCAAGGCCCCCGCGGGGACGGCCAAAATCGCCGTCAAAAGCACGAGTTTTTGCAAACCTTGCCGTCGCATCAATCGAACACCCGGGCAAGATCTTGACTGGTCACACCTTCCCGTTCGGTGCGAAGGTCGTGGTAAGCGACAGCGCAGGCAACGGCACGCAGGGCATCGACGCCGACGCCCACGATGGAGCCCACGAGGGAGATGATGACTGTCTGGGTGACGCCCGTCGGTTCCATGGATTGGGTGGGTATGCTCACGACGCTCTCCACCATGCCTCCGAGCGCCGTGAGCGCGAAAATCAGCCCGAAAACCGACCAGCGCAGGCCCTCGGTGAGCTGCCAACTGCGGGACATGGCCTGACTCACCCCAAGCCGCTCCACCACCGCCGCGGGGGTAGCCACGTAATACGCCGTCATGAAGAAAAGCCCTGGAATGACGCATGCGAGGAACCCGAAGAACATCAACGTGCCGGCCACGATGGCGACCCCGAGCACGGCCAACATGCGCGACATGCCGACCCGCACACAGTCGCCCAAGCTGGCCGGCCTACCCCTCAGTTGTTGCAGCACGCCGTATGTCACGCTGGCCGTCGAGAGCGGTTGAAGCAGCAACGCGGCTACCAGCACGAGCCCCCCCACGGAGCCAAAACGCAGGAGCGCGTCCATCGATCCCGTGTAGTCGTCCGAGTAAATGCCCTGGGATTTCTCGGTGAAATCCACGGCGGCCACCGCGAAATAGGCAGTCAGCAGGATGACGGGCAGTTGGATGATGCCAATGAGCAAACAGAAGGGCAGGAAGTTGCGGCCCAGAATCGAGAAGCTTCGCGTGAGCACATCCCCGACGGAAAAGCGATACATGACAAGACCCCATCCTTTGCCGCGCGAGGCTCAGCCGGCCACCAGAAAGCCAATCACGAAGCCGAGCCCCAAACACACGAAGCCAACCACGAAAACAACCCAGAGAGGCGCGCTCCGCGTCAAAGGGGGCGCGTCGACCACGGCAATCTGCCCCGACACGCCGCTCGGTCCGGGCATCGGTACGCCCGCCGGGCGATCGCCGCTGATGTGCGTTGCGCCGGGGCCGCCGCGTTGTTGTGCGGGGAGCGTCGGGCCGGGCGAGGCGCCGGGCGCTCCGGCCATGGCCGAGTAGGGTTGGGCCTGGGGATAAGCACCCTGCGGCGGAGGGTAGGAGTGGGGCGGCGGCGTCGGGCCCGACATCGGCGAGCTACTTTGCATCATGTTCGGCGCGGTGACCGGCACCCCTTGCGATGCTTGGGCGGGCGCCGTTGACGGCACATGCATCGCTTGCGAGCCGGGCGCCGTCACGGGCACCTGCATCGCTTGCGGCGCCGGCGCCGTCGAGGGCAGCGCCGCGGAAGTGGGAGGCATCGCGCCCGTCGCCTGGGCCGTCGCGATGAGCGCGCGCGCCATTTCGTCGGCGCTGCTGAAGCGCGTTTGCAGGTCTTTGGAAAGCGCGCGTTGAAAGAAGGGGGACCAAGCCGCGAGGTCCGGCCGCACCCGCTCGATGGGCGTCATCGGCTCGGTGAGCACGGCGGTCAGCCGTGCGAACTCGGTCTCCGCGTGAAACGGCATGCGCCCCGTGAGCATTTCGTAAAAAATCACGCCCATCGACCAGAGATCACTGCGTGCGTCGACCCCCTTGGCGTTCTTGATTTGCTCCGGTCCCATGTATCCCGGCGTACCAAGCAGCATACCGGTCTTCGTTTTGGCGCCCAGCCCTCCCGCCAAGTCCATGACCTTGGCGATGCCAAAGTCGAGGAGCTTCGGCACCATCCCGCCCCGACCGTCGGGCACCAGGAACACGTTGTCGGGCTTCAAATCGCGATGAACGACGCGTTGGTTGTGGGCGTGGCCCAGCGCGGTGAGCACGCCGAGCATCATCGGGACCGCTTCGTTCGGTGGGATGATGCGCTTCGTGTCCATCAGCGTGGCCAGCGGCATGCCCGACAAAAGCTCCATCACGAGGTAGGGCGAGCCGTCCTCCGCGGTGCCGCCGCCCTCGACGCGCACCACGTTGGGATGCACGAGTGATCGAGCCGCTTCGGCCTCCGCAAAAAAGCGAGCGCGAATTTGCTCTTCGCCCGCGAGCTCGCGGTGCAAAACCTTGATGGCGCGCTTGCCCTCGCCGCGCACGCTTTCGGCCTCGTAGACCGCGCCCATTCCCCCCTCTCCAAGCAGCTTGATCAGGCGAAACCGCCCATTGAGGACGGCACCTACGAGCCTCTGGGCTTCGCTTTCGGGAGCGTTCACGTGGCTGAATCTACCAAAACGCGGTCCGGAAAGGGCGAAGGCTGCGGTCGTCGGCGATGTGCGCGGCGCCGAGCCACAAACCCGATTTTCAAGCATAATCCCCCGCATGCCCTTGTCCCGTTCGTCTCGTTTGGCTCTCTCCCTGGTTTTGACCCTGTCTTCGGCAGCGATTTCGGTTGGAGCTCCCACGAATGTGCTCGCCCAAACGCCGGGCAAACCTTCCCTCGCCGAGGTGCGCAAGCTCGGCGACGCCTTCGGGGCCGTGGCCGCCAAGGTCGGTCCGAGCGTCGTGCAAATCGACGTCGTCGCGAGCGAAGGCGTCGAGACGCCCTTCGGCTGGCTACGCAGCGACGGTGTGCAGAGGGGCATGGGCTCGGGCGTCATCTACACGGCCGACGGCGCGATTCTGACGAACAACCACGTCATCGAGCAGGCCCGCTCGATCAGCGTGCGCCTCTCCGACGGCCGCGTGTTGCCCGCCAAGCTCGTGGGGCGCGACCCGTCGACCGATCTCGCGGTCCTCAAGATCGACGCCACGGGCCTGCCGGCTCTCGCGGTGGCCGACAGCGACGCCGCGAAGGTGGGCGAGTGGGTCATCGCGTTGGGCTCGCCCTTCGGCCTCGACCACTCGGTGACGGTCGGCGTGCTCAGCGCAAAGGGGCGGGGTGGTGTGGGCGTGAACG
>CAYLJT010000129.1:0-13507 GCA_964383995.1 uncultured Polyangiaceae bacterium | reverse complement strand
CCTGTCGCATCGACGTCAAGCCCATTGTTTTGCGTCGAAAAGGGGCGGCGGAGGCGTCGCCGTGAAAGCCGAGCTCGTCGCGCTCTTCCGCCTCTTCGAAGGCCGGCTGCGCACGTCGCGCACGCTGCGCAAGCTGGCTCGGGCCTCCCTGGCGGTCAGCGCGCGGCGCTCGAAAGAGCTGCGCACGTTCGTCCGTCTGCGGGTGATGCGCCTGATTTAGCGTTCGTGTAACCTCTCTAGACTTATGTTCATTGTCTACGGCGTTCGGCAATACGGCCGCATCGAGGAACACCAGGGCACGTGCATCGCCACGCAATTTGCCCACATTTGGTTCCTTCCGTTGTTCCCTGTGCGCTCCCACATGGTGCTCGGGGGCGAGGGCAGCGACTCGAAGGGCATCCAGATTCCGCTGCGTTGGAAGAGCGTGCTCGCCGGCTATTTGCGCATTTGGGGGCCGATCCTCACCGTCCTTCTGGGCCTCGGGGCGTTGGGCTCGCTGGCCACGGCGTCCGCGAGCTCGCTGTCCTGGGTGGGTGAGTTTCTGTTCGAGGGGTTCTTGGCGACGGTGGCGCTGGTCGGGGCGGTGGTCGCGTGGGCCTTTTTGGGCAAGCTCGACCGCGAAGAGCGGCAAAAGCGCGCCGTGCACGCGTTGCACCTCGGCTACCACGCCGATCCAGCCAATTTTGGCGACGCGCGGACGAACATCCGCGAGCGCCTCTTGGAGCAAATCACCAACTACGCACAAGGCCTGTGGTCCGCGGGCTACCGCACTGCCACCGATCCACGCTCGCAATGGCACTACATCGCCCTTGACCCGACGGTCCAACACGAGGGCTTGATCACCGCCGCCTATTCGCTCGCGCGCGTCGAGGGCTCGCTCGCCCACCCCTCCCAACAGGGCGCGCTGGCCCAGATCGAGTGGCAAATTTGGCTCCGGATCCAGCAGATGAACCCGACCTACCTGCAACAGGTCCCCGCGTAGTGACCTCCTGCCGGTGGGTCGGCGGGGCCCTGCTCGGGGGCAGCCTCCTGGTCGCTTCAGGGGCGGAAGCGAGCAATCAAGAGGCCTTGCCCCTCGGCAACGAAGCGGCCCTGACCGGCGGCGCGGTGACCGCTCGTTCGGGGGACGGCGGCGCCGTGTGGTACAACCCCGCGGGTCTCGCGGCGGCCGACGGAACAAGCCTGGATGTCTCGGCCAGCGCGTTCTTGTTGCGCATCTACGATCTTCCCAACGCTGCCCGCGTCAAGGCCTTTGGCAAGGACGAGCCGCGCGACGCCAGCTTCACCGAGATCGTCAGTGTGCCGAGCGCGCTCTCCTTCGTTCGCCGGGTCAGCCCCAGCGTCGTGGCTGCGCTCGGCGTCTTCGTGCCTGACCACGAGGACCTTGCCACCAGCATCGAGGTCTCCAAGGCCAGCGAGCCCCCGAGCTACGAGGCCGTCATCGCGGTGAGCCGCCGCCTGACCGACTACTACGCGGGGCCCGCGCTGGGCATCTCGCTGAGCCCCGAGTTGCGCCTCGGCGCGAACCTCTTTGGGTCTTACCACACGCTGCGCACGTCGCGCGACTTCCGCTCCGACTACCAGGCCCCCGACGCCTCCGACGTGGTGCGCTCGACGATTTCGGCGGAGAGCCGCAGCGATCGCCGCCTGTTTGGGGGTCGGGCGCAGTTCGGTTTGCAGGCCGATGTCTCGGACAGCTTCCACCTGGGCCTAACCTTCCGTACGCCCGAGGTGATCGTCGCGCGCGTGGAAGAGGTCGATCAGGGCAGCGCGACGACGCTGCTCGCGCCCGGCGCCGAGCCCCAGGTCGACACCCAAAGCTCCCTCGTTCCTAGCGAGGTGGCCGAGACCGGCGCGCTCAAGCCGCTGCGCGTCACGTTGGCGGCAGCGAAGGACTTCCCAGGCGGGTGGGTAGGTTTGGAAGGTGACCTGGAGCCGCCCTTCGAGAACGCGGCGCTCGGCGTCGACCGTTTGTTCGTCTGGAACGTGCGCGTGGGAGGCCGCTTCGCCTTGAACGAGCACGTGGGGCTGGGCGCCGGTTTCTTCACCGATCGCAGCCCGGCGCGCACGCCATACAGCCTGGGAAACACCCAGATTGACTTTTACGGCGGCAGCGTGGGCATGGAGTTCGGCAGCGAGCGCAAGCTCGTCCCCGAGGCCGAGCACAGGGAAGGTAACATCCGTTTTCTGACCACGGTGGCGCTCCGCTACTCGCGCGGTCATGGCAAGATCGGCGGGCTCGGCTTCGACCCCCTGGCGCCCCCCGAAGACGTCGTCGCCGACGTCACGATCCACGAGCTGAGCGGCCACATCGGCACAACCCTCGCGTTTTAGCGGCACACGAAGTAAGGAGCGACGATGTTTGGAGCAAAACCGCTGGAAGAAGGCTCGATGTTGCCCGACGTGACCTTGGTCGACAAGGCCGGGAAAAACGTGAAGCTCCGGGACTGGGTGGGTAAGGGGCCGCTCGTCGTCTACTTCTACCCGAAAGACGACACCCCCGGCTGCACCGCCGAGGCCTGCTCATTTCGCGACCAATACGAGGACTTCGTGGGGGCAGGTGCGGAGGTCATCGGCATCAGCGCCGACGGCCAGGGCTCCCACGAGCAGTTTTCGTCGAAATACAAGCTCCCGTTCGTTCTTTTGTCCGACAAAGACGGCAGCGCACGCAAGGCCTTTCGTGTCGAGAATGTTCTTGGGATCTTGCCTCGTCGGGTCACCTTCGTGGCAGACGCCAAGGGTAAGATCCGGCACGTGTTCGAGTCCCAGGTGCGCGCCGGCGCCCACGTCGATCGCGCGCTCGAAATCGTCCGCGGTCTGTCTGGAAAAGACGGCGGCGTCTCCATGATGTAAGGGCGCTCGACCCGCCGTCTCCCGTTGGCCCTCAACACTTAGGACGCTCATGCCGCGCAAGCTCGCTCTCTTCTGCACCGTGTTGGCGCTCTCGACCCTCGGCTCCGGCGCGGCCCGCGCGTCGGGCTCCCTGGAGCTCACGGGGGCGCAGGCGGCGGGGAGCGGTCAGCTCGCGCGGGTGACGGCGCGCGGGCCAGAGGCAGCCTATTACAACCCGGCCCTCTTGCCCGATCTGCCCGGATCCATCGCGCTTGGCGCCTTCTTTTTGGCCTCGCACGAGTCTGTAAAGCTCGCCGCCCGCCCCGCCGGGGTCGACGTCCCCAAGGCCATCTACGACGCGCGCGTCCTGAACCCCGACGGCACCACGGCCCGTCTTACCCTGCGTCCACTGCCCACCGCGGAGATGCCGGAGGCGCGCGGGGACACCGACGAGACCGACACCCTACCTTACCTTTCCATCGGCGTCGTGCGGCCCCTCGCAAAGCAAGCGCTGGTGTTCGGCTTCTACGCGGTCTTGCCCGTGACCTCGTTCCAGAAGCAGTCGGCCTTCTTCGTCGACGAGCGCGAGCAATACTTCAACAACCGCTTGCGCTTCGAGCTGCTCGGCGACCGCCTGCCGCAGACGAGCCTCGCCCTGGCCCTTGGCAGCCGCCCGGCCGAGTGGGTGTCGCTCGGCATCGGCGCCGATCTTACCTTCGGCACTGTCGTCCACACCCAGGTGCACGTGCCCGACGCCGCCGATCAGAGCGTCGTTTTGCTCAACCCCGACATCGAGGTCACGAGCACGATCTCCCCCTATTTCGGCCTCGCGGTGCTGCCCATGCGCACGCTGCGCGTCACCTCCACCTTGCACCTCCCGGTGTCGGCCGACACCGACGGGGAGAACAAAGTCCGCTTCTGGAACTACACCTACCCGGAGGGACAAAACGCGGTCCAGCAGCTCTACGCGATGTCCCTCGGCTACGAGCCGCTGCGCTTCAGCGTGGGCGGCAACTACGAGATCATGCCGGTCACGAACGGCTTCGGCGTCGAGGTCTCTGCCCAGGCCCTCTACGGCCACTGGGCCACGTACCGCGATCGGCATGGTGAGGCCCCCGTCGTGCCGTTCAAAGACACGGTCTCGGTCACCGCCGGGGGAGCCGTCAACATCCGCGATCAACGCATCACGTTCAGCGGTATGTTCGCGCCCTCGCCGGTTCCGGCGCAGTCCGGGCGCTCGAACTACGTCGACGGCTCGCGGGTCGGCGCCGATCTGGCCTACGAATCGCGCTTCTCGCCCTTTGGTGTCCAGTTGCGGGCAACGGCGCGCCTCTTTGGGCAGGTCATCCTCGCGCGCAAAGAGACGAAGAGCGCGAGCGCCCAGGATCCCGTGCTCGACGAGGTCCCGGACAACGCGACCGACGTCGCGACGGGCCAGGTGATCGAGGGCGCCGCCGGGCTGCAGACCAACAACCCGGGCTACCCCGGCTACGAAAGCTCGGGCTGGCTCCTTGGCGCAGGGCTCTCCCTGGTCTTCCCGTCGGAGGGTTGACGCCCGCTCTACCTAGGGAAAAAGCGTACCTTTGTTCGCCGTCACGAACGCGCAATCGGCGTCGTCCGCGATGCGCACCATGCGAAAATAGCTGGCGCACTCGGTCGGATCGGCCACGCCAGGTTTGGTAAGATCCTTCAGGTTGGTGGGGTCGGACCCGAGGACCACCTGCTCCGAGCTGACCGTCAGCGCGCCCTCCACCACGTCGGACGAGATCGCCTTGCCAGACAGGGCGGTGGAGCTGCGCTCGATGACGTACATCTCGCCGTCCACCAAGCCCGTCACGATCAGGGTAAGGCCCGGCTTGCCATCGTTGTCCTGATCGTACACCCGGGCGTCGTCGCTGGTCTCGGGCAGGGCCTCCGCCTCCACGTTGGTCAGGTTGACGCCTTCCAGGCGGAAGAAGGTAGGAAGGTCGTAGTCTCCCGTGGCAGAAATTGTCCCTTCCCGGGTAAACGGCGGCAAAGACGCTACGAACGTGGCGGGGACGGTGATGTGCGCGGGGAGCTTCTCGTCTTCGATGGTGTGGCTGCAGAACGTCGAGGTCAGGGTGACGTCCGCGCCGGACTGCACCTGGTCCACCAGTAGGATGTTCTCGATGGCCGTGGGCAGGGGCTCGGCGTAGCCGGGTAGGGAGACGAGCAGCGTGCGCAGCTCTCGGTAGGCGAAGCGCCCTGTAAGCTCGGCCCCCGCAGCTCCGCTCTCGGGGATACAGGCCTCGGGGCCGCCCCCCGAGCTGGACGAGCTCGTGGAGGTGGTCGCGCCGTCGTCGGAGCTCGATCCACAGCCGAAAACAAGGCTCGAAGCGCTAAGCAACAGGAACGCATGGGGCCAATTTGCTACCATGGTCCCTTCTTATCACGAGCTGCCTGTCACCGAGCCATGCTTCGCGACGAGGAGCACGAATGGGGAGGCTTCCTCTTCGCGAAGGACCTCACACAAGAGTCCTTTGCCACGAAACCAGGTGACGCGAGCTTCGACGGAGACGGGCGGCGCAAGGCCGCGGAGCGCCCGCCCCAGGCGACGAACGAGCCTTGTCAACGCGCGCCCAGCGCCCCGTTCGGCCACGATCAGGCGCCCCGACCCCGACAACGAGCGGACGGCCTTGTCCAACAAGGCCTCTTGTTCGGAGGGTGCCAGTTCGTCGAGGGCGTCGAGCAACAAGGCTCCATCGACCCGCGGCAGGGGCTCGTCGTGCGAGCTTGAAAAAACGGCGATCTTTTGCGCGTAGCCGAGCGCGACCAACAACGGACCTCGCGTCTCTGCCCTGGGACAGGCCAATAGCACGGTGCCGAGCGGGCTTGAGCCACTGGCGATCTCCACGACCTTTCGCAGCAGCTCGTCGCCGAGGAGGCTCAGCCGGACGCGATGAAACCGCAGGCGCTGCAGGGGCTCGCTCAATGGGCCCGGTGTGGCGGCCGTGGCAACCTCCTCGACAGCGCGCACCCAGGGCGGTGCGTTGGTGGGAAGACGGTAGGGCGGGCGGGCCCCGGAGCTCGGAAAAAAGCGACGTTTTCCGTGGACCGCGACGAACGTCAACAGACCTCCGAACAGGGCAATGCCGAGCGCTGTCAGCGGGGCTCCCAGGAACATGTCCGTAGCGACCGACAGCAGCGTTCCCTTGGGGTCCAGCTCGAATCCTTCGCGTAGGCGGGCCGCGTCGGCCTCATCGAAGGGGGCCTGACCCGTGCGCAGGCGCCTGCCCACGCCCACCTCGAAGGTCATCAAGAAGGGCGCAAAAAAGGGGTTTGAAATGTTGGAGGCCAGCCAGCCGAGGGCACCATCGAGTCGCAGCCAAAGGCAAAGGGCGAGCACGATGGCCGTGTGGAGCCCAAAGATCGGCAAGGAGCCCACGAAGAGGCCAAGGGCCACGGCCAGGGCTGCCCTCATCGGCGTCAGCGTATCTCCGCGCAGATCGGCAATCGCCCGACGCAGCTCTTCGCGCGCTTGCGAATAGGGCCTCTCCGGAGCGTCCACGGGGTCTGTGTACCATAGGCAACCGCCGCGCGACGCAAGGCGCTCGGAGCGCCTCCTTCGCGGACATCCCCCTGCTTTGGTGGGTCGACAGGGACTCGAACCCTGGACCTACGGGTTAAAAGCCCGCAGCTCTACCGACTGAGCTATCGACCCGGGGCCCCTCAGGGCCACGTGCGGCGGACCCTATCACGTCGCTCGCGCGAGACGCTAGTGCTGCGCGCCTGCCTGTCGTCGGCTTTCGCGCGAGAGCCGCTATCGCCTCCCACGGGTCCTTGCTACACCGCGTCCATGGCCGGCATTTCGGACGAAAAAGACGAGTCGTTCGCAGCGATGTTCGAACGCGGGCGCGAGGCGATGCCGCGCCGCCGCGGATTTCATGGGGGAGAGCGCGTGGACGTGACCGTCGTGGCCATCGGGCGCGACGCGGTCTTTGCCGATCTCGGCGCGAAACAAGAGGGTTATTTCCCCCGCGCGACGCTCAGCGATGGCAACGGGAAGCTGCTCGTCGAGGTGGGCGCCAACATCGCCGCCGTGGTCACCCGCGTGGACGACGCCTCGGGGCAGGTGGAGCTATCGCCTGTCTACGTTCGGCGCACGGTCGAAGAGCACTTCAGCGAGATTCCTCCGAACCTCGACGACGTGGACGACGTTCGCTTGCCCATCGCGCAGAACACGCCGCTGTTGCTCGAAGGCGCGCACGTGCGCGGCAAGGTCACGGGCATCGAGCGCTACGGCGTGTTCGTGCAGATCCACGGCACCACGGGGCGGGGTGGACGGGGCCTCGTGCCGGCGTCCGAGACAGGCACGCCGCGCGGCTCGGATCTGAAGAAGCATTTCAGCGTGGGCCAAGACGTGGACGCGAAGATCCTGAACATCGCCGACGATGGAAAGATAAGGCTGTCCATCTCCGCCCTGGCGGCCGACGCAGAGAGAGCCGATTTCGAGGCGTTTGCGCATGGTGGCGCGGGCCAAGACGTCGCCGCGAAAGACCCGAAGAAGCCCGCGCCGAAGCCTTCTCCTCGCAATTTCGGCACGTTCGCGGACCTTTTGGCGAACAAGAAGAAGAAGTAGCGCGCGGCGCGGACGTCGGTGGAGCGGCGTCCTCCTGCGCAGCGCGTTCCGCGCGCGGGCTAGCGCAGCTCGCCGAGGGGCCAGGGCGTGAGCACCGACGAGGGCGCCTGCGGGCCGCTCTGGCGCAGCGCGCGGGCGCACTCGTCGAGCAACAAACGCCGCGGTCCGTAGGCCGATCCGTTCACCGAGTCGGCGTCCATCAAGCGCGTGGGCGTATCGACGCCGAAGTCGTCGGGGTGGCCGGGCTCGTCGAGCAGCACGTGACCCAGCTCGTGCGCCAACGCGAACGACGCGCGATCGGCCCGGAGCGCCGCGCGATCTTCGATGACCGCGTTTCGGATGCCGCCGCCGTCGGCGAAAATGAATGACTCGCCGATGCGCCCTCCGCCGCCAAAACCGGGGATCAAATAGACCTCGATGGTGGACGGGTCGCCGTCGTCGAAGGCCTTGATCAACGTGCGCTCTTCGACGGTCCCGGCGATGGCGTCCCCGTCGCCGAAGTGTTGCAGGCCGTCGTCGAGGTCCACGCGGCCCACGCACGCGCGCAGCGTGGCGTCGCTGCTGAGCGCTCCGGAGACCGGCGGGCGCACCTCGGCGAGCGCGCCGTTTGGCCTGCGCACGAGCACGTCGCTCGTGCCGTACACGCCGCTGCCCACCACCGCGTTGTCCGAGACAATCGGGTCGAAGCCCGCGCGCGCTAGGAGGGCGGCCGCCCGGCGCGCTACCGCGTCGGGCAGGGCGCCGCGGGGCACGTCGAGGCTGAAGGCCCGGCCGTCCACCGTGAAGCGCAGCGCGCCGCCGCTCGCGGGGAGGCCTAAATCGCAGCCTATTGCGAGCAAATGCGAGGGCGGCGGATCGACCACCGCGATGTTGACGGCCTCGGCGGGGCCAAACGTGATGCCGCACGCGGACCACAGGTCGGTGGCGCGCTGGGCCTCGGCCCGCGCGAGCGCGATGGCGCTGGGCGCGTCGCTGCCGAAGGGTGGGGGGCCGCCAGGGCGCAGGCGCACGAGGAACATGCGCATGGTGGCGCGGTAGCGTTCGATGGGGCCGGCGGGGCTCGTGCGCGGACCCGCGACGCGCAGCGAGAGCAGCCGCGTGTCGCCGCGCGTGACGATCAGCGCGCCACCGAGAGCGGCGCGCAAGGAGCGCCCGAGGGTGGTCGGGTGGTTGCGATCGATGTCGTCGGTGACCGCGCGGATCGGCACGGTCGAGCCGCAAACCAGGGTCTTCGCGACGTCGGCGGGGCAGGGCACGTGGCCCAAGGCGAGGTCGCTCAGCCGATCGAGCTCGTTGCCGCTCTCGTCGATCGAGCTGAGCGTGAGCGTGGTGGGGATGCCTGCGGCGGGCCCGACGACCAGGAAGCGGAGCGCGTCCGGGTCGCCCGTGGGCCGATAGGGATCGTCGCCGAGCCGGTCGGGGGGCGTGCGTTGGAGCGACGCGTGGGAGGTCTTGGGATCGACGCGCCTGCCCGCGTCGTCGACCACGCGCAGCTCGAAGGACGGCGCGGCGAGTCCGGGGCCGACGATGGTTTGAGCTGCAACGAATGCCGCGATCGGCCCAATTTTGCGCACGAATCGAGCCTACTCGACCCAACCGCGCTGGGCCCGTCGAAAGCGAAGCTCGTCCACGACGGGCTCGTCGGGGTGGACCTCCGCGCGGTGGAGGAGGGCGACCCACACCAGGGCCGAGGGCGAGGTAACACCAGCGAGCTGGTCTCGGACAACGCGCGCTGCGTCTCGCTCACCCACATCCCAAAGCGAGGCGGCCGCCAGGGCGCGCAGCTCTTCGGAGGGGTTGTCCTTCGCGGCGGCGAGGATGAGCGGCCGCAGATCGTCGCGGCCGTAGTGGCGCGCGAGGCAGCGCGCGGAGCGCAGGGCCACGTCGGTTTCGAGGGTGGGTGCCTTCGCGAGGCTCTCCAACATCGCGCGGGCGGACGCCGCGCCGGTGGCCGCGATGCGGAAAAGAAAGGACATATCGCGATCGGCGCTGGGCCGTTCGCTGAGCCGCGCCACGACCTCGACGGTGGGTCGCGCGCTGGGCGGACCCTTTTGCGGCTCCAGCGCCCACGCCACGAGGGCCCACGCCGAGCGCGCGCTGCTCGGCCCGTCCTTCGAGCGTCGAAGGGCCTCCGCGAGGGGCGCTCCATCACCCGCGCGCGTCGCCACTTCGCCGAGCACGAGCCAGCGCCCGAGGTGCCGCTCCGCGTCGCGCAGCACGCCGATCGCGGGGGCCGCCTCGGGGGTGAGCGCGCCGGCCCGCGTGAGCGGCAAGAACACTTCGACGCACAGCGCGATGCGGTACGACTCTTTGATCATCGGCGCGATGGAGCCGAGGCGTTGCCCCGTGCCTTCGCCGCGGGCTGCACGGGCGACCTCCGCGCCGAAGGCGACCTGTGCGTGGCGGCTCAAGGCCGCGCGACCGAGCGGTCCGGCGAGCGCGGCGGCCTTCGAAAAACAAGCCGCGGAGAGCGTCGAGAGGCCGCCCGCTTCTTCCGTCGCCAGGGCGGTGGCCAGGGCCGCCGATGCGCGTTTGTCGCCGCCCTCGGCGCTGGCGCGGGCGACCGCGGCGTACAGCTCGCGATCGAAACCACTGCGTTTGGCGAGGAAAGAGAGCGCTTCGGCGGAGGCCTCGCGGATCGCCGCGGAGCAGGGATAAAGAGCGCGTACGGCCCCTGCGAGGCGACCTTCGTTGGGCGGACGTTTCTTCAGCGCCGCTTCCATGTCGTGCACAAGCCGGCGTTCCAGCTCGGTGGGGATCGCGGACGCAGCTGACGTATGCCCCATACGCACGTTTCACCGTATCGGAATCTGTGCGGCCATGGGCCACAATCGCCACCGGCGTCAGCCGCGACGACGTGTCTCCTCCACGATTCGCAAGATCTGCGAGCCGTATTTTTCGGCACCGCGGGGCCCAAATCCGGCCACATTGAGCAGATCATCGACGCTCGTCGGGCCCGCCTCCGCGATGGCCGTGAGCACCCGATCGCTCAGGATGCGAAAGGCGGGGAGCTTCTTTTTCTTGGCCTCGGCGAGGCGCCACGTGCGCAGGGCGGTGACCACGGCTCCAAAACGTTCGAGCCCCGCGCCCGCGCTCGGCGCTGCGCGAGGGGCCGCCGACTTCTTCGCGCGGACCGCGCTCCGAGCGGCCTTTTCGGCGCGTTTGCGCGGTTTGGGCAGGGCCTTCGACGCCCGCGCAACGACCGCCACGTTGCCGAGCGAGCGCGCTCCCATGCGTCGTCCTTCGCTCGTGAGGTAGGCGCGTTCGAAGTCGATGGTGCGTCCGTCCTTCTCGAAGCTATCCCTCTCGACGCGCACCAACCCCGCCCGTGATAGGCCGCCGAGCAGGTGCTCGAAGGCCCTGCGATCGATCGCCGTGCCCTCGAATTTATCGCGAAATAGGCGGCCCGTGGGCTCGCCGTCGCGATCCGCGAGGCTCTCGATCAAGAGCGTGAGCGCGTGTCGCTCGTGCTCGGTGGGATCGCGAAACGAGGCGGCGATGCTCTCGCTGGGTGAGCACACGTCGCAGATGCCGCAGGGCGCGCCGCCGTCTTCCGCGTCGCCGAAGTGCTGCACCAAGCGCAACATGCGGCACGCGTTGCTCTCCGCGAAGCGCGCCATCTCCACCAGGCTCGCCAGTTTGTGATCGCGCTGCGCCTCGTAGCCCACGCGGAAGGTCGGCACGCCGCGCGCGACCTCCTCGTCGGGCGACACCCGCACGCCGCCAAAAATCCACAGCTTTTCGAGGGTTTTTTCGAAGATTTGCGGGTCGACGATGGCGCCGTCGTTGCGCAGCCGCTCGCGCAGATCGTCCTTCGCGATGCTCGCCCCCGCGCGGCTCGGCGTCGCCTCGAACACGTGCATGAGCACATCGGTCGGCGGGTAGTCCTTGCCGTGAAAGAACTCGTGCGTGCGCCGGTCGACGTAGGAGTGAAAGAGCACCGCGCGCGAAGGCAGGCCGTCGCGCCCTGCGCGGCCGATCTCTTGGTAGTACCCCTCGACGCTGGCCGGCAGCGCCGCGTGAACCACGGTGCGCACGTTCGCTTTGTCGATGCCCATGCCGAACGCGATCGTCGCCACCACGACCTCGACTTCGCCTTGCAAGAACGCGGTTTGCGCGCGGTCCCGTTCGGCCGCGCCCTTGCCCGCGTGGTAGACGGTCGTCGAGAACGACGACGACAGCGCCTCGGCCAGGCTCTCGGCGTCCTTGCGTGTCGGGGCGTAGACGATGGCGGGGCGGCGGCGCGGATCCGTGAGCAGCTTCGCGGTGGCGCGGGCTCGCTCGCCGGGCGTCGTCTCCACCACCTCGATGGCGATGTTGGTCCTGCGAAAGCCGCGGATCATGCGCAGCTCGTCGTCGAGGCCGAGCTGCTTGACGATGTCGTCTTGCACCGTGGGCGTGGCCGTCGCGGTCAACGCGATCACCGGCGCGGGGCGCAGGAGCGGCAGGCGTTGACCGAGCATGCGGTACTCGGGTCGAAAGTCGTGACCCCATTGCGAAATGCAGTGGGCCTCGTCGATGGCCACCAGCACCGGCGGGCGTCGCGCGAGCATCTCGGGGAATCCGGGCACCGCGAGGCGCTCGGGGGCGATGAAGAGAAAGTCCAAATCACCGCGCAAATAGGCCCGCGACGCCTCGCGCAGGGCGGCTCTGTCGCGACCCGAGTGGATGCGCTCCGCCGAGAAGCCACGCTTTTCGAGCTGCTGCGCCTGATCTTCCATCAACGCGATCAGCGGGCTCACCACCAACGTCGTTCCTCCGCGCGCGATCCCGGGCAGTTGGTAGCAGAGCGATTTTCCCGCCCCGGTGGGCATCACCAGCAGCACATCGCGGCCCCCCAACACCGCCCGGCACACGTCCTCCTGGTAAGGCCGAAAACCCGGGAAACCGAAGCTCTTTTCGATCAGCGCCCGGAGCCCCTCGGGGGGGATGGGCGCGCGGCGCGGCCGCAGGTCGACGACGGCGGGCGCCGAGGCGGGCGGCAGCGAGGGTGGGGCGCCGCCCCTCGGGGTCTCGTCGCGCGAGGACGCTGGAGAAATCGTTTGAGCTCCAATGAATTCGCGCCGAGCGGGAGCCGAGGGCGCGCCGAGCACGTCGCCCACGACCTCCTTCACGAAGCCCTCGATCCCCTGGAGGAACCCCTCCAGTGCTTCCTGACCGCGCTCGACGCGCTTGAGGCGCGCCTCCCACTCGCCCGTGAGCACGGGGCTCTTCACCTTGGGATGGACCAGCCCCACGAGCCCCACGCCCTTGTCCGTTGGCAAGAGCGCCTTGCCTTGCCGCTCAACGTAGCCGCGGTCGAGCAGCGTCTCGATGATCGATGCGCGGGTGGCCGGCGTGCCGAGCCCCGAGTCGCGCATGGCGCGCGCGGCCTCTTCGTCATCGAGGCTGCGCCCGGCGCTCTCCATCGCTGACAGAAGCGTGGCGTCCGTGAGGCGCTTGGGGGGCTCGGTCTTCTTGGGGACGACCTTGCCTTGGCGCAGCACGACGGCCTCGCCGGGCTCCAGCGGCGGCAGCGTGACCTCCTCGTTCGAGGCCTTTTTGTCCTTGGTTTTGTCGCGCGGGTAGTCGAGCTTCTTGTGCCCAAGCTCCAAGATCGTGGTGCCCGCGGCGTGAAAGCGGTGCGTGATTTCGGCGCTCTGCGCGGCGACCACGACGTTCGTCGCGCGGTACACGTAGTCGCCTTGCCAACACGCGAGGAGCCGGCGGCACACGAGGTCGTACAGCTTGCGCTGATCGGGAGGCAGCGTCTCTTTGGGGGCGCGCGTGGTCGGGATGATGGCGTGGTGGTCCGTCACCTTTGCGTCGTCGACAAAGCGCTTTCCAAGCGGTTTTTGGCCTGTTTCTGGCGAGAGCAAGGGGGCGTACGGACCCTGAATGGCCCGCACCACGTCGGGCAGCGTGGTCGCGACGTCGGTCGACAGGTGGCGACTGTCGGTACGCGGGTAGGTGAGCAGCTTGTGCTCTTCGTAGCAGCGCTGCGCGGCCCCGAGGGTGCGCCGCGCCGAGAAGCCGAAGCGGGTGTTCGCCTCGCGCTGGAGCGCGGTGAGGTTGTAGAGCAGCGGCGCCTTCTCG
>CAYLJT010000128.1:0-13529 GCA_964383995.1 uncultured Polyangiaceae bacterium | reverse complement strand
GTGGTCGTCCCGCAGCTCGACGACACGATCCCGGGGCTCACGGCGCGGGAACGCCAGATCGCAGACTTCGTGGCGCAGGCCTATTCGAACACGAACATCGGTGCGATTCTCGGAATCTCACCTGACACCGTGGCGGTCCATCTCCGACGCATCTATCGCAAGCTTGGAGTTCACTCGCGCGTGGAGCTCGGCGCCGCCCTCCAGCGACGCCGTCCGGGCGCGTAACCTTGCCTTTGCGCCCTCGCCGGCCCACGCCAGGAGCGAGAAGGCGCGTCACCCGAAGTGCACTGGTTGCATGGCAGCGTGCATAACCGATGCGGTCGATCCCGAATCCTCCAACTTTCGGCGATGATTCCAGCGCCCCCGCAGTGGCACATGCAGTGCTTGCTTCAACGCTCGTCGGACGGGCGGCGGCCGTCCCGATTCTGCATCCGTTTTCCGAGACAAGGGACTCGCCAAACGTCCCGCGCTTCGCTCAGCGGTTACGTTTTTCGATTAGCTCAACAGCGGTCCTGTCACCGCAGATGAAGGAGCTAGACATGAAGAAGCTAGCAAGCTTGTTGACCCTCTCGCTCTTGTTGGTGGGCGGCATGGCCCGCGCCGAGCCCAAGAAGCTCGTCGTACACTACCCGCTTGACGGTGACGCCAGCGACGCCCTGGGCAGCAACGACGGCACGGTCTTCGGCGCAACCGCCTGCGCCGACCGCTTCGGCAATCCTGGCGGGGCCATGTGTTTTGCAGGAGATGCGAAGTCGCTTTTGGCAGGCGGCCCGGGAAGGGACTGCCAAGGTGACTATATCGAAATACCCTTCGATCCTGCGTTGAAGTCGCTGGAGAAGGGCTCCATTTCCGTCTGGTTCAAGACGGCGAATCCCGCCTACGATGATACTTTTCCTATCGTGTTCTTCGGGGCCAACCACGACGCCGTAGGCTGCTATCAAGGCAGCAGCGATGACGGACCTTTCGGGATGCCCCCGGGTTGGACGCCGTGGGCTCCTTCCATTCCGCCGCCCTGGTTTGCCGATGGCGGCGAGACCCCGAGCATCATCATCGAGATCGGTCATTCTACGGTACCGAACCGTGACAAGTACCCTGTCGACGGCAACGGCGTTTACTACACGACGATCCTCGACGGCTTCTCCGCCCCGATGGGACCGTGGGCGCCGGGGACGGGAGCCAGGCCGCCCATCACGGCGGAGCCGTGGACATGGCACGATGTCACGCAGTGCTTCGACACAGGCTGGTATGTGCCCGCGCAGGAGTGGCACCACTTCGTGTCCGTTGTCAGCGACACGGGAAACACCGGCTATCTCGACGGTGTGGAGCTGACCGATCGGCACTACAACTTCAGCTTGGAGGGCGCCGCAACCGAGGAGGAGTTCCAATCGGAAGGTCACCTTACCCATGTGTTCTTCGCCGACCTCGCCGACACGACCATCGACGGGACACCGCGCTCGTACACCTTCACGATTGGCAAGGGCAACGTCGGGCCGTTCTACGAGACCTTCTTCGAGGGCGCCATTGATGACGTCAAGGTCTTCAACTACCCACTGAAGGCATCGCAAGTCCACGATCTCTACACGCAAGGCGACCAGGGCCAAGACACGCAATAGCGCTCGCTTCGCGCTAGCACAGGTGAGCGTGCGACACAGCAGGCCCACCCATCGGCGAGCGACTGTCTCGGACACTGGCTCGGAAAAGTGGCGACCACCCCAGGGTCAAGCTGCCGTGGCCAGGGGACCTGATAGCTCGGCGCCTCCGCGGGCTCGCGCGGCACCGCGCGAGCCCGTGAGGCGACGCCGGTCGCTGGCAAGGAAGCGGGACGCGCTCCCTCAGAGGCCGTATTTCTCTTTGAGATACTGGCGGGTCTTGTCGTAGTCGGTGTCGCTCACGTCGCCCTTTACCACGATGAGCTCGGCGATCTCGTTGGCCGATGAGTTGGCATCGCAGACCAAGGCCCACCCCCCGGGGTTGTCGACGTTGGCGGTCGACACCGGTCCCGAGCTCTTGCCCATGCCGACCTCCAGCTCCATCGCCGGCCCGCGCAACGTGGCAAGGTACCACGCGGGAGCCGCGGTCGTGATGTTCACCGACAGATTCTCGAGGCCATGGGTGTAGCTCAGGGTGCTCTGGTTGGGCTGGTGCAGCGCGATGCCCGTGCCTACGCCGTCCTTGATGTAGTAGTTCGAGGGGAAGGACTGGGGCGACGTGCGCACGACGGCCGCGATCATGTGACCGCCCGTGCCGAACTGCAGGGACGGATGGTCGGTTATCCGGAGCTCCATGCCGTATCCGGGGCACTTCACGCCGTCGAGGCCATTGAGCGCCTGGGGATCGATGGTCGCACCCTCGCCAGGTTGGTTGCCACCGAGCACTGCCTGATGGGCGTTCGGGGACTGGTCGTTCCACTTGAGGATGATGCCCGGATGTTGCGGGTCGTACACGAGCCCCGCGCCGGAGTGCAGCCAAAGAGAGAGCCCCGCTAGATTGCTTGGGCTCCAATCGCCACCGCTTCCGCCGGAGCCACCGGTACCCGAGGTGGTGGTGGCACCGCTCGAGGTCGACCCTGCCCCGCCCGCGCCGCTCGTCGCGCCTCCGCTGGTCGCGCCGGTGGTGCTGCTGTCGGAGGTGGAGCTCGACGTCGCCCCCGCGCCACAATCGCACGCGCCAAACCCCGCTCCGTCGGCCTCACATACCTGAAAGCCCTGGCATTGGTTCGGTCCAATGCAGGCGACGGAAGCGCCCGGCGTGCACGCTTGCTCGTCCGAGCTGGAGCAAGCGGTGAAGGCGGACGCGGCCAGCGCGAGCACAAGGAGAAGAGCATTCATGGTGCGCATGACCCTCATGCTACGCGCGAAGTCCACGGCTTGGAAAGCACCAAACGTCGGGCGTTGGCGACCTTACCAACGTTGGAGGCGCGTATTGTCTCGGACACTTCGGCCCGGTTGCAATGCGAGCGGTCTTCGAGCATCCGCGAACAATGCGGTGGACTCGCCCTACGGTGAGCGCACCACCACAAATGCGTCTTCCCCTCCCGAGGAGAGCTTGACGCCGTGTCCGAGGTCGATGCCTCCCTGGAAGCTTCCCACGGCGACCACGTTGCCTGCTCCGTCCACGGTTACGCCGTTGACCACCTGCGCGGTCGAATCGCCGAAGTTTTGGCTCCAGGTGGCGACCCCGGCGGAGGTCAACCTTGCCAGGAAGGCGTCGGTGCTGCCCGCGGCCACGAGGGTGGCGGTTCCGTTGCCGAAGTCCATGGTTCCTCCCATCGCGCCTGCCACGTACAGGTTGCCCGCGGGGTCCGTCGCTACGGCCTTGATGCGTTGCAAATTGGGCCCTCCGAAGAGGGTGCTGAAGACGTGCGCACCGACCGTGCTCAGCTTGACGATGAAGGCGTCCGCGGCCCCCTGGGCGACCAGGGTCGCGCCTCCGAAGTTGACCTGACCTTCGGCCTCGCCAACCACGATGGGGTCTCCCGATGGATCGACGGTCAGCGCGAGGGCCCTTTGATTGGCGGCGTCTCCCCAGGTGGCGTCGCCGAGGTAAGCTCCGGCGCCGCTCAGGTTGACGATGAAGGCGTCTTCGCCCCCCGCGGAGGCCACCGCGCCGCCGCCGAAGTCGACGGCGCCGGTGAAATAGCCGACCACGAACACCGAGCCGGTGATGCCACCGCGCACCGCCGTGCCGCGATGGACGCTGGTGTTGCCCGTGCCAAACGACTTCGTGAACAGGTGGGCGCCGGCCGAGGTCAGCTTGGCGACGAAGATGTCGTCGAGCCCTGTCGTGGTCACGCTGGGCCCGCCGAACGAGAGGCTGCCTTGGTAAGATCCCGTCAACAGCACGTTGTCGTTGAGGTCCACCGCCACCGAGGCCGCGGTTTGCGAAGCTGCGTCTCCGGCTTGCTTCGTCCAGTTGGGCAAGCCCTGGGGGCTCAAGGAGACCACGAACAAATCTTTCGCGCCGCCGGAGGTCAGGGGCACGCCGCCGAAGTCGAGGGCGCCGTCGAAATCGCCGAACAGGATGGTGTTGCCCTGACTGTCCACCGCCACCGACGCTACTCGTTGGGAAGACGCGTCGCCGTAGCGTTGCACGAAGACGGGGGCGCCGAGGGAAGACAGGCGCGCGACGAACACGTCGTCGGAGCCGGCGCTGACCAGGGTGACCCCCGCGATGCTGACGGTGCCTTGGAAGGAGCCGGCGATCACCACGTCGCCGCCGGGCGCCGCGGCCACCGCGAGGGCGCGATCGTTGTTGACGTCGCCGAAGGTAAGATCGGTCAGAGGAGAGCCGCACGGGGGCGTGCAACCGCATACGTTGGGCTGGGGGACGGGCCCCTGACCACAGGTAAGGCCGGGCGCGCACACGCCGCAGTCGACCGTGAATCCGCAGTTGTCGGTGACCGTGCCGCAGCTCTTCCCGGCGCAGGTGACGGCGAAGGGATGGGGCGTGCAACCGCACACGTTGGGCACGCCGCCGCCGCCGCAGGTGTCGCTGCCGAAGCAACCGCCGCAATTGACCAGGGCGCCGCAGGTGCCAAAAAGAGAGCCGCACTGCCCCGTGCAGTCGTGGGGGGTCGTGCAGCAATAACCTTGCGTGCAGATGTTGCCCGCGCAGTCGGCGCCGCTGAAGCACGGCGAGGCGTCGGGGCAGCCGCCGCAGCCCGAGGAGCCCCCGCAGTCGACGCCCGTTTCGCCGCCGTTCTTGATGTTGTCTTGACAAGACGGCGCGGCGCAATGGAAGGCGACGCAGGACAGAGACTGGCAGTCGCTGCCCACCGCGCACGAGGCGCCGGTCAGACAGCCCTGGCAGCCGCCGCCACAATCGACGCCGGTTTCAGCGCCGTTCTTGATGTTGTCGTTGCAGCCGGGGACCTGGCACAGGTTGTTGATGCAGGCCCCCGACTGACAGTCGGCGGCCACGACACAGGCGCCGAGGGCGGGACAGGGCGGGCAGCCGCCACCGCAGTCGAGATCGGTCTCGGCGCCGTCGAGCACACCGTCCGTGCACGTGGGGCCGCAAACGCCGGCGCTCGTGCAGCCTTGTCCGGGACAATCGAGGTCGACCAGGCAGGCCACGCAGCTGCCCACGCCGTCGCACACCGTGCCGCCGTTTTCGGCGCAGGCGCTGCCCACTGGCAAGGGCGCGTTGACGGGGAGACCCGCGCTGCAGTAGTCGAGCGTGCAGGCAAGCTGGTCGTCGTAGGCGTCGTTGAAGACCTCGACGTTGTAAGGGTGACCCGCGCCGTCGCACTGCGTCTGTAGACAATCGCCCGAGGTCTGGACGGGGCTGACCGAACCCGCCGCCAGGTTGTTTTCGCCGCAAACCCCGCCCACGCAGGTGGTCTTGACGCAGACGGTGCTCGGGGCCGGGCAGTCCGAGACCGTCTCGCAACCGCCCTGCCCGCCCTGACCTCCTTGGCCGCCTTGACCTCCCTGCCCGCCTTGACCTCCCTGCCCGCCTTGGGCGCCCTGGCCGCCCTGACCTCCCATGCCACCGTGCCCGCCGCCCCCGGTTCCGGTGCTGGACGTGGAGGTCGTGGTGGAGGTCGATGTGGAGGGCTCGGGTAGGCTGTCGGGGTCGACGCTGGCGATGACCTGACAGCCGCCAAGCGCCAAGATGAGCGCGCCGGCCTGGGCGAAATGAAGGTGTTTCACGGGTTCCTCGCGCAACGGAAGCCGCCCCGCGCAAAGTGGGTCCCGGCGGCGGGATCGCTCGCACGGTAGCCGACCAGCCCCTGCCCGGCCGTCGATTGGTAGCTCCCGCCGCGCACCACGCGGTGGGTGTCGACCACGTTGTTGAAGCAGTCGACGCAGGGCACCGGGTAGTTTCCGTCGTAGTCGAGCACCCACTCACCCACGTTGCCCGTAAGGTCGGCGTGGCCAAAAAGGCCGTCGCCGAGCGGGGATTTCGAGCCGACGGCGAGGCTCGCAGGTAGGTTGTTGTAGACGGCGTAGGAGGGGCTGATGGTCACGTCGGTGGCGGGGGAAGACCAGGGGTAGGCCCGCTGCTGGTTGCCCCCCGCGGCGGCGTAGGACCACTCCGCCTCGGTGGGCAAGAAGCCGCCGTCCCACGCGCAAAACGCGAAGGCCTCGTACCAGGCGACGCAGCTCATCGGCTTGCTTTCGTTGGCGCCGGGGGTGGTCGTGTAGGTGCACGATGTCTGGTTGGTCAGAAAGCCCGTGAGCTGGGCGGCGTTGCCCGCCAACGAGCCGTTCCAGGTTGGATCCCAGCCGCTGCCGGCGATCTTGGGGTGGGCCCCGGCGCCGGAGGCGGGGGCGTTCGCGGCGAGGCCTCCGCCCTGCGCCACAAACTCGCGGAAGCGACCCACGGTGACCTCGTATTTGTCCAGACGAAAGTCGCTCACGGTGGCGGGGCTCGAGGCGTCGAAGAAGTACACGCCGTCGTAGCTGCGAAGGAAGGTCCCGCCGGGCACGAGGGGCGAGGCGCAGCAGTCGTCGTCGCCGGTAGGACCGCAGTCCGATGCGGCGCCCGGCAGGCCCGAAACACAGCTCGGGAAGGGCGGCGCGCACTGGCCCGACGAGCACACACCGCTCTGACAGTCACCGTCGAACAGGCAGGTAAGACCGCCGCCGCAACCGGCGCACACGCCGCCGCAGTCGACGTCGCTCTCGCCGCCGTTCTTGGCCCCGTCGGCGCAGCTCGAAGGCTGGCAGATGCCCAGTTGGCAGACGCCCGACTGGCAGTCGGAGGGCGACACGCAGGGGGTATAGCCGCAGGCCCAGCAGCCGGGGAAGCGGGCGTTCACCACCAGATCGTAGTCGAACTGACCGGTGCTGTCCGAGACAGCCACGGGCGACGCGCCGACCACGATGAAGTAGCTGCCGCCGGGGAGATCGTGGAGGCTCGCGTCGGGCGGGCTCGGGCCCAGGCCGTCAAGGACGGAGCAGGCGCCGCGCCCCCGGTCGTCGTCGCTGGCGAGCAGCCGACCTTCCATGTCGTAGACCCAGACCGCGCTGTCGACTTCGCCCGATTCGCAGGTTTCGGCGCCGCCCTCCACCACCTCGATGTGGAGCGACGCGCCGGGCTGCACGTCGAGGACGTAGGTGTCCAGATCGGAGCCCAAGAGGTGGGAGCCCGCCGCCACCACCGTCGAGCCGAAGAGCGGCGTCGCGGTCCCCAGCGTATCGTTGGGCTCGTCCTCGGGCAAGGCAACCGTGACGAACGAAGCCGCCAGCGAATAGGGGCCGAAGGGCAAGGTCGCGGATTGGGCGGAGACGGAAGCATAGTAAATGCCCGGATCGAGGGTGATGGTCAGCGCGCCACAACGGGCGATCCCGGCACCGCTGTCCGAGACAAGGCTGACCCCCGCCGCGTCGAGCAACGAGACCGTGGTGGCGAGCCCGACGCAGTCGGCCCCCGAGGGGTCGAAGGTCTCCAGGTGCAAGGTGGTCTCTGTACTGACCACCACCCGGAAGCTATCGATGTCGGACGACGAACCGAGATCGGCGGACAGGAAGAAGGCGCCTTGGATGACCATCGGGAAGGGATCCAACGCGCGGAGGTCGGCCTCGGCGGGGGTACCGTTGGGCTCGACCTCCTGAATTTGCGCTTCGAGGGCGCAGGCCGCGGAGCAACCGTCGTTGTCGAGGTTGTTGCCGTCGTCGCAGGTCTCGGGGCTGTCCACGAAGCCGTCGTTGCAGGCAGGGATGCGCGCGCACGTGGCGTCGCAATCGGGACCGCCGTCGCACTCTTCGTAACCTTCCACCACGAGATTGCCGCACTCGGCGGCGTACTCCACGGCAAGGTCGTAATAGGTGATGGGTAGCACGGCGTTGTTGCCGCCGACCAAGCTGCGCAGGTAGTAGGTGCCGGGGGCGAGGCGGCGCACGCCGGTCTGCACGGCAGGATCGAGGCTCGGGCAGGTCCCCGGCCCCGTGTCGTCGTCTTGCGCGAGGACAGTGCCATCGCTGGCGAGGAGCTCGACGAAAGCGTCGGCGCCGTCCCCCGCGTCGCAGTGGCCTCGGCCCCCAAAATCCCACATGGTGACCCGCAGATCGGCGTAGGTCGGCAGGGCGAGCTGGTAGTAATCGACGTCGCCGAAGGTGTCGTGGGAGCCGCGGATGAACACCTCGGGCGCGATGGGCCCGTTGGCAAGGTTGGTGGAGTTGTTGGTCTCCACCTCGACCAAGGGCTCGACGCGGCAACGCGCGTCGCAGCCGTCGCCGTCGATGGTCTTGCCGTCGTCGCACTCTTCGCCGAGCTCGCGGACACCGTCTCCGCAGACGCTCTGGCGAAGGGTAAGGCCGTAGTCGAAGAGGGCCGCGGGGGCGTAGGGGGAAGCCTCGACGAGCACGTAGTAGCTGCCCGGATCGAGGGTCGGTGTGGTGGCCTTGGAGCAAAACAGGACGCCGCCGTCCTCCGCCCGCGCCAGGATGTCGGAGGTGGCGTCGACGATGCGCACGAAGCTATCGATGGCCCCGCTCGCGCAGGTGGAGCCGAGGCTGCCCGAGACAACCTCGGCCTCCAAGCTCGCGACCTGCCCCGCGGGGACGGTCACGGCGTAGACGTCCAGGTCGCCGACAGCACCAATGAAACCGTAAACCGTGCCTTGAACGGCCACGGACGCGAAGTCGGTCGCCCGGGCCACGCTGTTGTTGTCTTCCACCTCGCACACAGGAACGGCAGCGCAGGTCGCCGTGCAGCAGTCGCCATCGACCAGGTTGCCGTCATCGCAGGTCTCGCCACCTGCCATGACCCCGTCGCCGCAAGCCGTGGCACAGGCGCTGGGCTCGCCCACGCAGGTGTAGCCGGGCTCGGCCGCGCAGGACGCGTCGCAACCGTCCCCGCCCACCACGTTGCCGTCGTCGCAAGTCTCCGGAGCCTTTACAAAACCGTCGCCGCAGGTGGGCGCGCAGACGGCGGGCGTGCCGGCGCAAACGTAGCCCGGCTCGGCTTGGCAGTCGGGCCCGCAGCCGTCGCCCGGCAGCACGCCGCCGTCGTCGCAGGCTTCCCCGGCCTTGACATACCCGTCACCGCACTTTCCTGTACAGACGCTGGGCGAGCCCGCACAAACGTAGCCAAATTCGACCACGCAGGCGTCGTTGCAGCCGTCGCCGTTGGCAAGGCCGCCGTCGTCGCATAGCTCCGTACCGACCACCACGCCGTCGCCGCAGCCCGAGGTGCATACGCTGGGCTCGCCTGCGCACGAGAAGCCCAGCTCGACCGCGCAGGTGCCGTCGCAACCGTCGCCCGCGTTCGTATTGCCGTCGTCGCAGCCCTCCGCGCCGCGCAGCTTGCCATCGCCACAGACCGCGCTGCACACGGTCGGGGACGCGCCGTTGCAGGACCAACCATCCTCGGGCGCACAGGCGCCATCGCAGCCGTCGTCCGAGACAACATTGCCGTCGTCGCAGCCCTCCTCGCCACGCAGCTTGCCATCCCCGCAGACGGCTTGGCACACCGAAGGGGCTTCGCTCCCGCAGGTGAAACCGTTTTCCACCTGACAGGTGGCGTCGCAACCGTCGCCGTCCGCCGTCGCGCCGTCGTCGCAACCTTCGCCGTCGTCGACGACGCCGTCGCCGCAGACCGTGTCGAGGTGCCCACCGGCACCGCCGGTTCCGGAGGACGAGCTGCTGGTGGTGGTCGTCGTGCTGCTGGAATGCTCGGGTGGATCGGGCACGATCAGCGAGCAGGCGCTCAAGAACAAAAGGCCGAAGGAGAGCGCAAACGGGCTGGGACGTCGCAGGTTGCTCATGGCGTCACCACCCGCACCTTGTCGCTGTACGGCGAGTGCCCCTGAGGCCCGTGCGCCCGCACGCGGTAGAGGTAGGTTGTCTTGGGCAGCAACTGTGGATCGCTGTCGACGAAGGTCGTGACATTGGCGCCCACGGTGGCAAGCTCCACCCAGCGATTTCCGGACTGGACGCGCTCGATCTTGAAGCCGTCCTCGTTGGCAGAGTCGTCCCGCCAACCGAGCTTGATGGTCGTGGCGCTGAGCGCCTTGGCCACCAGATCGCGGGGAGGTCGGGGCACGGTGGGCGCCGTACCGACGCCGTTTCCGAGTCGGAAAATGGCGCCCTTCGAGGGGACCCCCAGGTCGTTGAGGAGGAACAACAGGTAGTCCCCGGGAGGGCCGAGCTCGGGCTTGGCAATCATGGTGATCGAGAGCCCCGTGGCGGTCGGTGTGGAGGTCAGGAAGGCGGCGCGTTGATCGGAGATGGTGCCTTGGGTGGTGCTCGTGAGGCGGAGCATGGAGACCTTCTGAACGCTCGCCGCGTCGGCGCTCGTCACGCTGAACGTGGCGCCGTAGTCGATGGCGCTCGGCACGCCGCTGAGCTCGGGCTGGGGGCCCTGGAAAAGGTAAGGTGGACTGTAGATTTCGTAGTCCTCGTGGCCCACCCCGCCCATCGAGAGCACGCGACCGTCGGGCAGCAACATGGCGTTGGCGTGGAAGCCGCGGTAGACCGCATTGGGGGCCATGACGGTGAAGACGCCCGTGGCAGGATCCCACATTTCGGCGTCGAACACCGGGCCCGTCTGGTTGTTGAAGCCCGGCGCCGAGCTGCCGCCGATGACCAGCACCTTGCCGTCGGGCAGGAGGACCGCGTTCAGGAGCTGGCGTGGGAAGGTCATCGCGCCCGTGGCGACCCAGTTCAGGTTGGCCGCGCCCAAGTCGATGATTTCGGCCGTCTTCAGCGAGGTGCCGCCCGCCCCGGTGCCGCCCACCGCGAGGATCTTGCCGGGCTCGTATTGCACGGTAGCGCCGTAGAAGCGGTTGGTGGAGAGGGCGTCGGAGAGCGCCCACGAGCCCGTCCCGGCGGTGTCGAAGAAGCCCGCGCCGAGGTCGGGGCCGGCCACGAAAACCTTACCGTTGGGCGCGAGGTGGGCCCGAACATAAGGCGTGAGCGACTTGACCGCGCCCGTGAGCGGGCGGAAGGTGCGGGTCTGGGTCTCCCAAACGACTGGCGTGGTGACATGGTCGAAGGTGCCCTGGTTGAAGCCGTCGATGATCAACAAATCGCCGCTCGCGAGGGTTATCGCCGCGGGCGTCCAGCGTGGGAAGGGAAGATCGTCGACCATCGTCAACCGCTCCCGCGACGGATCGAAGATGCTCACGTTGCGCTGGCCATAGCCGTTCGCGTTGTTGTGCCCACCGGCGATGAGCACCTCACCGCTCGGCAAGAGCGCATGCCCGGAGCTGAACGGGTTGTAGCCGAAGGAGGCCGACGAGCGCAGCGTTTCGAGGATCGGGTCGAAGATGAAGGTGCCGTCGTTCGGCCCGAAGAGCCACACTTTCCCGGTGGGAAGCAGCACCGCGTGGGCCGCGTCGAGGGGCATCGCGACAGGGGCTTGCCACGCGCCCACGACCGCGCTCGCCCCCGCGGCCTCGGCGACACGCTCGGACCCAGGAGCGGCCTCTCCATCGGCGTTCTCGGTGCACCCGCCTAACGCAAGAGTTGCGCAGAGAAGCGCAGAGAGCCGAAATGCGTGGGTCGAAGCGAGGCGGTATTTCATCGTCGAAGATAAAGCGGGGGATCGCCCTCCTCCTTTACCACTACTGCCGCCACTTGGTTCGTGCCTTTCGCGCATCATCGACATCGTCATTTCGTTGCATGGTCCATCACGGCAAAGGGATGTGTTATGACCTAAACGATCCCATGTTGGCGCGGTCTTGGAGCCTCTTGCCCTTCGCGTTTTGTGCCCTGGCGGCGGCGGGTTGCGGTGGTGCGGACGCTCCGGCCCTGTCGGCGGCGGCCATCGCCCAGCCCGACGAACGGTTCGTGTTCTTCGGCGCGGGGAGCGCGCAGATCACCTCGAACGACGGCTTCTTTTCGCTCGGCTACGTGGTCGCCCTGCTCGACGTCGAGCCCCACTTCTACGTGCTCGTGGTGGGTCACGCGGACCGCTCCGGCTCCGCCGAGGTGAACGAAAAACTGAGCTTTGCCCGTGCGCGCGCGGTGCGCCAGGTGCTGCTCGACCACGGCGTCGAGCCCAAGCGGGTTGTGGTCGCGGCCCCCAAAGAGACCAGCCAGAAGCTCGATCCCGAGCTGAGCCGGCGCGCCGACATTTACGTGTACGACCCGGTCGCGGAGGAGGTCTCCCATCGCCTCGGCTACGAGGTCGAGATCCGCGCGGAATGACGGCCAACGGCGACGACGCACCGCCTCTCTGCCTACCCAACGGTTGGCTCAGCCCGAGCTCCCGAACGCCCCCGATGCCCGCCCTCGGCGACCCCGAAGGGAATCACCTTTCGGCCTCGTTGCCAAGCGTCATCGACGCCCATGTCCACCTCTTTCCCGACCCCGTGATGGGGGCCCTTTGGCGCTGGTTCGAGACGCACGGCTGGCCCATTCGCTACAAGCTTCCCTCCCCCGACGTGGTCTCGTTCTTGTTCTCGCGCGGCGTCGAGCGCGTGGTCGGGCTTTGCTACGCACACAAGCCCGGCATGGCGCGGGGCCTCAACCGCTACATGGCCGAGCTCGTCGCGCTGGAACCGCGGATCATCGGTGCGGCCACCGTCCTACCCGGCGAGCCCGAGGCCAAGGGCATCCTCGAAGAGGCGTTTCGCATGGGACTGTCCCTGGTGAAGCTCCACTGCCACGTGCAGTGTTTTGCGCCCGACGATCCCGCGTTGGAGGAGGTGTACGAGGCCTGTGCACGGGCCCAGAAGCCCCTCGTCATCCACGCGGGTCGGGAGCCCAAGAGCCCGGCCTACCGGTGTGACCCGTACGCGCTGTGCGGGGCGGAGCGCATCGAGAAGGTGTTGAAAAATCACCCGACGCTGAAGCTCTGTGTGCCCCATTTGGGGGCCGACGAGTTCGACGCGTACGAGCGCTTGTTGCTGCGCTTCGAGAACCTCTGGCTCGACACCACGATGGCGGTCGCCGACTACTTTCCTGGAACGGTGCCGATACGCCTGCTCAAGGCCAGGCCGGAGCGGATCCTCTACGGTACCGACTTCCCAAACCTACCCTACGCGTGGGACCGCGAAATCACGAAGCTCGCGGCGCTCGACCTACCCGAGGAGCACCTTTCCATGCTGCTTTCGGGCAACGCGCGCGCTCTGTTTGGTTGACCGCAAAAGGCCCCTCGGCAAGGTTCGTGCGGTACGCCCCAAACGCCGCGGCTGCGCCGCGAAATCCTTGCTTCCCCGCGGTCCGAAAGCGGAGAGCGGCTCGCACCTACCAAACCGGGAAGAAATAGACTAGGGTCCAATCATGATGAGAATTCCCTTGAAAAACGTGCTGTTCTTGACGGCAACCTTCGCCTCGGCCGCGGTGCTCGCCGCCGGCTGTGGCGACGATGACAGCACGACGACGAGCACGACGTCCACCACCTCCACGACGACCTCCAGCTCCGATGCGACAACCTCCACATCGAGCGGTATGGGTGGAGCCGGAGGCGATACCAGCTCGACGACGTCCACGGGAATGGGCGGCGAAGGCGGCATGGGTGGCATGGGCGAGGGCGGAACCGGCGGAACCGGCGGGGCGGGCGGAACCGGCGGGGCGGGCGGGGCGGGCGGAACCGGCGGCAGCGGCGTGGGCGGCGCTGGAACGGGCGGCAGC